>DXDK01000022.1 GCA_019115545.1 Candidatus Evtepia faecavium | reverse complement strand
TGTGAGAAATGGAGGAAAGAACACCAGGGGCTTCTGACAGCTAAGGTGGCTTCGCCTGGACTGAATCGAACAGTCCCCCGGACTGTTCGACCCATGCACCCCGGGTTTCAAGGCTGCTCGCTGCTCGCTCGCTCCATCTTTTGGGATAGCGGCGCAGCGAGACGGCAGTGGGTTTTATCGTGCCCCACCTACGTGCCCTGATTTGGAGACTTTCTTTTGGGAGATTTTCTTTGGCTGGATTTTTCACAGAGCAATATCCAGCAAAAACATATTCTCCGAATATGCGTTTCAAAATCTGGTCTGGTGCACTTTTGCCAGAAAGAGACCGTTCCAGAGGCCACCAACCCAAAAGATGGAGCGAGCCCCAGCGAGCGGTTTTATCCTAGGGGGTGCAGGGGGAAACCCCCTGCGACTCTTTGCGTCCGGGCTTTCTCCTAGAGAAAGCCTGGATCCCCGCCCCGGACAGGGGCGGGGGACCACCCCGCAGGTTTTAACCTGCGATGGACTCAACGGTACAGCGTACCGATGTCGGCCGGGCCCCCGGCCCATAGCAAGGGAGGTCTTTCCCATCAAAGAACCACAAGAGATTGCTATCACAACCGAATACATCAAGCTGGAAGCCCTTCTGAAGCTGGCCAACGCGGTGGGCAGCGGGGGGGAGGCCAAGGTCCTCATCCAGGAGGGGGCCGTCTCCGTCAACGGGACGGTGTGCACCATGCGGGGGAAAAAGCTCCGTCCGGGGGACCGGGTGTCCTTCCAGGGGCAGGAGCTGCTGGTGCGATGAGGGTCTGCTCCATCACCCTGGAGGGCTTTCGCAACTATGAGCACTTCTCCGCCCAGTTTCACCCTGGGGTGAACGTTATCTGGGGGGAAAACGCCCAGGGCAAGACCAACCTCTTGGAGGCCATCGGCTTTCTCTCCGGGGCCCGGTCCCACCGGGCCCGGGGGGATCGGGAGCTCATCTCCTTCCAGCGGGACCAGGGGACCGTCACCGCCCAGGCAGAGAGCCGGGGGCGGGACTTTCTCATTGAGGCCCACCTCTTCCGGGGGGGCCGGCGGAAGCTCTTTGTGAACCACGTGAAGCTCAAGACCGCCGGGGAGCTGGCGGGGATTTTGCAGACCGTCCTCTTCTGCCCCGAGGATCTGGCCCTCATCAAGGCCGGGGCGGCGGAGCGCCGGGCCTTTCTGGACCACGCCATCTGCCAGCTGCGGCCCCGGTATGGCGAGGCCCTGTCCCAGTACCACAAACTGCTGGAGCACAAGACCCGCATCCTCCGGGACTGGGAGAAAAACCCCGGCCTGCTCTCCGTGCTGGAGGACTTCAACGAGGCCATGGCCCGGGCCGGGGCCCTGGTGATCCACTACCGGGCCCACTTCATCCGTAAGCTGGCGGAGAAGGCCGGGGCCATTCAGGAGGAGTTCTCCGGGGGCCGGGAGACCTTGGCCCTCACCTACAAAACCGTGTCCACGGTGGCCGACCCCCTGGGCCCCACCGTCTCCCTCTACGAGGCCATCCGGGAACACCAGGACAGCCACGGCAAGGCGGAGCTGGAGGCCCGGTCCTGCCTCTCCGGCCCCCACAAGGACGACCTGCTGGCGGACATCAACGGCCAGAGCGCCCGGCAGTTTGCCTCCCAGGGTCAGACCCGCACCGCCGCCCTCTCCCTAAAGCTGGCCGAGCGGGAGATTTTCCGGGAGGACACCGGCCAGTGGCCCATCCTCCTCCTGGACGACGTCCTCTCCGAGCTGGACCAGCGGCGGCAGGACTTCGTCCTGGAGCGCATCACCGGCGGGCAGGTCTTCATCACCGGCTGCCAGGCCCCGGAGCGGGAGCTGGGCCGGGGGAAGAGCCTGCACATCGTCCAGGGCCGGCTGGAAGAGCCGCCCCAATAAAAAATTGCTCCGATATCCGGAAAAAATCCCCCCTTCGCGGGGATTTCGTGGTAAAATAGAAGGGATCGGGACGTCCCGGAAAAGGGAAAGGAGGGCGCGGTCATGTATCTGCACGTAGGGGCCTCGGTGGTCATCCCGGAGGGGGATGTGCTGGGGATCTTTGACCTGGACAACACCACCTCCTCCCGGGCCACCCGGGACTTTCTGGCCCGGGCGGAAAAGGCCGGCCAGGTGGTGGCCGTGGGGGAGGACCTGCCCAAATCCTTCCTCCTCTGCCGGGACCGGAAGGGGAAGGTCACGGTGTACCTCTCCCAGCTGTCCACCGCCACTCTGCTGAAGCGGGGCGGCCTGGGGGCCCCCCTGTCCCTGTAACATTCCCCATGGCAGCCCGTTCCGGGCTTTTCGTTATGTTTCGTTTTGGAGGTATCGTATGGATCCCATGGAAAACAAGAATCCCACCGCGGTGGAACATGAGTACAGCGCCTCAGAGATCCAAGTGCTGGAGGGGCTGGAGGCGGTCCGGAAGCGGCCGGGGATGTACATCGGCTCCACCTCCGCCAGCGGCCTGCACCACCTGGTCTACGAGATCGTGGACAACTCCATCGACGAGGCCCTGGCGGGCTTCTGCACGGAGATCCAGGTGAGCATCGAGCCGGGAAACATCATCCGCGTCAACGACAACGGCCGGGGCATCCCCGTGGACATCCAGCCCCAGACCGGCCGCCCCGCCCTGGAGGTGGTCTACACCGTCCTCCACGCCGGGGGCAAGTTCGGCGGCGGGGGCTATAAGGTCTCCGGCGGCCTCCACGGGGTGGGCGCTTCCGTAGTCAACGCCCTGTCCCAGTGGCTGGAGGTCCGGGTCCACAAAAACGGGAACATCTATGAGATGAAGTTCTCCCGGGGGGACATCACCCAGGAGATGAAGATCATCGGCGCCACCGACCACACCGGCACGGAGGTGGTCTTTAAGCCCGACCCGGAGATGTTCGAGGACACGGAGTACGACTACGAGACCCTCCACACCCGGATGCGGGAGGAGGCCTTCCTCAATGCCGGCCTCACCATCACCATCGCCGACCGCCGGGGGGAGGAGACCATTTCCGACACCATGTGTTACGCCGGGGGCATCCGGGAGTTTGTCTCCTACATCAACCGCAACAAGACCCCCATCCACGACGGGGTCATCTACATGGCCGGCTCCAAGGAGGACGCCATGGCGGAGGTCTCCTTGCAGTACAACGACAGCTACAGCGAGATCATCGTCTCCTTTGCCAACAACGTCCACACCCCCGAGGGGGGCATGCACGAGGAGGGTTTCAAGCGGGCCCTCACCAACGCCCTGAACGCCTACGGCCGGCGGATGAAGATTCTGAAGGACGACGAGAAGGTCACCGGCGAGGACTGCCGGGAGGGCCTCACCTGCGTCATCTCCGTGAAACTCACCGAGGCCCAGTTTGAGGGTCAGACCAAGGCCAAACTGGGCAACTCCGAGATCCGCACCCTGGTCAATGCCATCGTCTCGGAGAAGCTGGAGGAGTTTTTGGAGGAGAACCCCGCCGTGGGCAGGGCCATCCTGGAAAAGGCCCTCACCGCCTCCCGGGCCCGGGAGGCCGCCCGGAAGGCCCGGGAATCCGTCCGGCGGAAGACCGGCCTGGAGTCCGGCCAGATGCCCGACAAGCTGAAGGACTGCAACGAGCGGGACCCCGCCCTCACGGAAATCTACATCGTGGAGGGGGACTCCGCCGGCGGCTCGGCCACCCAGGGGCGGGACTCCCGATTCCAGGCCATCCTCCCCCTGTGGGGCAAGATGCTCAACGTGGAGAAGGCCCGGGCAGATAAGGTCTATAGCAACGAAAAGCTCATCCCCGTGATCACCGCCCTGGGGGCGGGCATCGGGGAGGAGTTCAACCCCGACAAGCTCCGCTACCACAAGATCATCATCATGGCCGACGCCGACGTGGACGGGGCCCACATCCGCACCCTGCTGCTGACCTTCTTCTTCCGCTTCATGCGGCCGCTGATCGAGCAGGGCTATGTCTACTCCGCCGTGCCCCCGCTGTACAAGATCACCCGGGGCAAGCAGCAGCGGGTGGCCTTTGACGACGTGGAGCGGGAGAAGATCGCCGCCGAGATGCGGGGGGACAATCCCAACGCCAAGGTGGAGATCAGCCGCTTCAAAGGCTTAGGCGAGATGGACCCCCACGAGCTGTGGGAGACCACCATGAACCCCGAGACCCGCACCCTGCGGCGGATCACCCTGGAGGACGCGGTGAAGGCCGACGAGATCTTCACCATCCTCATGGGGGAGAAGGTGGAGCCCCGGAAGGAGTTCATCGAGCACAACGCCAAGTACGTGGTCAACCTGGACATCTGAGAGGGCGACATGTTTCTGCATTCCGTCCTCTTTCTGGTGGCCGCCGCCCTGATCCCGCCCCTGATTTTACTGGCGGTGATCTACCGCCTGGACAAGATCGAGCGGGAGCCGCCCCAGCTCCTGCTGTCCCTCTTCCTCCGGGGGGTGGTGGCCATGTTCCCCATCCTGATCCTGGAGATGGCGGCCAACTGGTTCATCGAGGGCTTCTGGTGGCGGCCCATGGTCTATCTCTTCCTGGCCTATTTCGTCATCCCCGGGTTTATCGAGGAGGGGGTCAAGTACCGGGTCCTCCGCCGGCGGACCTGGAACGAGCCCAATTTCAACTACCGCTTCGACGGGGTGGTGTACGCCGTTTTCATCTCCCTGGGCTTTGCCGCGGTGGAGAACGTGATGTACGTCCTCAACTCCGGCTTTTCCACGGCGGTGGTGCGGGCCATTTTCTCCATCCCCGGCCACGCCATGTTCGGGGTGGTGATGGGGGCGGCCCTGGGCCAGGCCAAGTGGCTGGCAGCCCACCAGCAAAAGCAGCAGACCGCCGCCCTGCTCCGCCGGGCCTGGCTGCTGCCGGCGGTCCTTCACGGGCTGTATGACTTTCTCCTGGTGGGGTTCGGGTGGGTGTTCTACCTCTACTTCGCCGGACTGGTAATCTATGTGCTCGCCCTGCTGCGGCGGAGCGTCCGGGAGGACGGCCCCATCGCGGGGGTGTGAGGAGTGCCCGGCCTGGGAGCCAGGGGCCCGGCCGACATCGGTACGCGGTACCGTTGGAACCGTCGCAGGTTAGCCCCTGCGGCGTGGTCCCCCGCCCCTATCCGGGGCGGGGATCCGGGCTTTCTCTAAGAGAAAGCCCGGACGCAAAGAGTCGCAGGGGGTTCCCCCCTGCACCCCCTAGAATAAAACCGCTCGCTGGGGCTCGCTTCCTCTTTTGGGTAGGTGGCCTCTGGAACGGTCTCTTTCTGGCAAAAGTGCACTAGACCAGATTTGGATACGCATCTTCGGAGAATATTTTTTGCTGGATATTGCTCTGCAAAAAATCCAGCCATAGAAAATCCCAAGAAAGAAAGTCCCCAAATCTGGGTACGTACATGGGCAACATCAAAACCCGCTGCCGTCCCGCTGCGCCTCTATCCCAAAAGATGGAGCGAGCGAGCAGCGAGCGGCCTTGGAAACCGGGGTCCAGGGGCGCAGCCCCTGGTGTTCTTTCCTCCATTTCTCACAGGAGAAATGGAGGCCGCCGGCAGGCACCCCCCGGGGCGCTGCGCCCCGAGGCTGGTAAAAGCCCCGACCACCCGTAGGGTCCGTACCACCGGAGGCTTAGGCCCCCGGCCTCACGCGGCAGAGTACACCCTGCGCTGGACCAAACGGTAGGCCTGCCCATACCGACCGCTCCCGGGGTGCCCCCTCACCCCCCTCTCTTCAGGGACCGCAGCCCCGTGGTGATCCCCCGCCAGAGGGGCCGGGCGTAAAGGGCTGCCACCCCGGCGCAGCAGGCCAGGGCCAGGGGGAAGCGCCCCCCGTACATCCCCCAGCACTGCAGCCCCAGCAGCCCCAGGGCCAGGAGGAACCGGGGCAGGTGCCACGCCACCCGGAGCAGCCGCCGGGAATGGATCCCCCGGGCGGCCAGGATCACCAGATAGGCCCCCAGCGTGGCCCCCGCCGCCCCCATGGCCCCCAGCCGGGGGATGAGCAGGGCGTTGCCCACCAGGTTGGCCCCCGCCCCTGCCAGGGCGGTGAGGAGGGTGGCCCCGCTGCGTAGCTCGGCCATGTACACCGAGGCGAAGAAGGCCCCCAGGCAGGACACCACCGCCCCCAGCACCAGCAGGGGGGCGCACCGCCAGGCCTCGAAATATTCCGGGGCGGCCAGCAGGTCCACCACCAGGGGGGCGGCCAGGATGAGCAGGGCGCCCCCCGCCACCACCCCCGCCTCGTAGACGGAGAAGACGTTGGAGAAGAACCGCTCCTGCTCCCCTCGGGACCGGTCGGAGACGATGGACAGCTGCCAGGCGGAGGTGAAGATGCTGGCCAGCATCAGCAGGATGGTGGCCACCTTGGCGCTCACCGCGTACAGCCCGGAGACGGCGGGGCCCAGGAGGAGGGAGAGGAAGTACCGGTCGGACACCTGGATCACCCAGTCGCACACCGTGGCGGGGATGAGGGGCAGGCAGTAGCGCAGCATCCGCCGGACCAGCCGCCGGTCCAGGCTGGCCGGGCGGAGGTACCGCCACAGCTTCAGGGCAAAGACCAGGAAGAGGGTGGCCAGCCCGTCGGCGATGATGTTGGACAGGACATACCCCACGATCCCCAGCTGGAACACGGACAGCAGCAGCACGTTGCACCCCACCACCAGGGCGGTGCAGAGGATGCCGCTGCCGGCGTACAGCCGCACCCGGTCCAGGGCCTGGGCCATGGAGCTGCACACCCCGTGGAGGTTGGCCATGAGGACGTAGAGGAGGATCAGCCCGGTGTACTCTGAGAGCAGCCCCACCCCCTGCAGCAGGGGGGAGAGCAGGAAGAGGACCCCCTCCCCCAGCAGCACCGTGGCCAGGCCCGTGGTGAAGAGGCAGCGCCGGTCCGAGCCCGCATCCAGGCCGAAGCGGAGCACGGCGTTGGTGATCCCCACGGACACCACGGGGATGAGGATGTTCCCCGTCTGCATGATCAGGTCGGTGACCCCGTACTCCCCCTGGGAAAGGACGCTGGTGTAAAAGGGGGTCAGCAGGAACAGCAGCAGCTTGGACCCAAAGGTGCTCACGGAAAAGAGAAAGGTGTTGGACAGCAGACGGCGGTACACGGGCTCACCCCCCATCCGCCCGGCGGGGCGGGGTCGTTGTCCCCCCATTATACCGCCCCCCGGGAAAAAAGGAAAGCCCTGAGAGATTGACAGCACCCCGCCCATCCAGTAAAATAAGGGGAGACATTCCCAAATCCTTCCTGGCGCTCTGCGCCGCTGTTTAAGGAGAACCCTCCCATGGAACACAAACGCATCGTGGTGAAGATCGGCACCTCCACCCTGGCCCACCCCTCGGGGCTGCTGAACATCCGCCAGGTGGAGAACCTGTGCAAGGTCCTCAGCGACCTGAAAAACGCCGGGCATGAGCTCATCCTGGTCTCCTCCGGGGCCATCGGCATGGGGGTGGGGAAGCTCTCCCTTTCCCGCCGGCCGGAGGACATGCCCACCAAGCAGGCCGCCGCCGCCGTGGGCCAGTGCGAGCTGATGTACACCTACGACAAACTCTTCGCCGAGTACGGCCACGTGGTGGCCCAGGTCCTGCTGTCGGGGGACGACATCCACGACCCCCAGCGCTCCCGCAACGTCAAGAGCACCATCCAGCGGCTGCTGGAGCTCCACGCCCTGCCCATCCTCAACGAGAACGACGCCGTCTCCACCGAGGAGATCGGCGAGCACACCACCATCGGAGAGAACGACACCCTGGCCGCCCAGGTGGCCGTCACCATGGGGGCCGACCTGTTGGTGATCCTCTCGGACATCAACGGCCTCTACACCGCCGACCCCCACACCCATCCCGAGGCCACCCTCATCCACGAGATCCCCTCCCTCACCCAGGAGATCTGGGCCCTGGCCGGGGGGGCCAGCTCCAAGCTGGGCACCGGGGGGATGACCTCCAAACTCCAAGCCGCCGCCATCTGCACCCCCGCCGGGTGCGACATGGTGATCTCCAACGGCTCCCAGCCGGAGCGGCTGTACGACATCGCGGAGGGCAAGCCCGTGGGCAGCCGCTTCCGCGGAAAGAGAGGATAACGCCATGAACAACCACTTCCCGCCGGAGGGGATGCCCTGCTACGATCCCCCCGCCTATGCCGCCGGGGACTTCGCCCCCCCTGAGGCCGACCCCGCCGAGCTCACCCTCACCCGCCCCCTGCTGGAGGCCGCCCTGGCCGCCAAGCCCGCCCTGGCCGCCCTGTCCACCGAGGAGAAGCGGGCCGTCCTCCTCTCCATGGCCGACGCCCTGGAGGCGAACACCGAGGCCATCCTGGCCGGCAACGCCCAGGACCTGGAGAACGCCCGGGACACCATCGCCCCGGTGATGCAGGACCGCCTCCGCCTCACCCCCGGCCGCATCGCCGACATGGCCGCCGGGGTCCGGGCGGTGGCCGACCTTCCCGACCCCGTGGGGCGCACCCTGTCCTCCCACACCCTGCCCAACGGCTTGCAGGTGAACAAGGTGTCCGTCCCCCTGGGGGTCATCGCCATCATCTATGAGTCCCGGCCCAACGTCACCTCCGACGCGGCCAGCCTCACCTTCCAGGCGGGGAGCGTGTGCGTCCTGCGGGGGGGCAAGGAGTCTATCCACTCCAACACCGCCATCGTGGCCGCCCTCCACCAGGCCCTGGAAAAGCACCACCTCCCCACCGCCCTGGTGAGCCTGGTGGGGGACACCTCCCGGGCCTCCGCCAACGAGCTGATGCAGGCGGTGGGGTACATCGACCTGCTGATCCCCCGGGGGGGCGCCTCCCTGATCCAGTCCTGCGTGGACCACGCCAAGGTCCCCTGCATCCAGACGGGCACCGGCATCTGCCACATCTACGTGGACGGCGACGCCGACCTGGACCAGGCCATGGCCATCGTGGACAACGCTAAGACCAGCCGCCCCTCGGTGTGCAACGCCGCCGAGGTCTGCCTGGTCCACCGGGACGCCGCCCCCCAGTTCCTCCCCCTGCTGTGGGACCACCTGGTGGTCCGCCGCCAGGAAGCCGGCCAGCCCCCGGTGGAGCTCCGCCTGGACCCGGAGGCCTTGGCCATCCTGGGCAAGGGCATCCCCGCCGGGTGGGACGATTTCGACACCGAGTTTCTGGACTACATCCTGGCCGTCCGGGTGGTGGGCAGCGTGGAGGAGGCCATCGAGCACATCAACGCCCACTCCACCGGCCACAGCGAGGCCATCCTCACCCGGACCCAGGCCCACGCCGACCTCTTCACCCGGCTGGTGGACAGCGCGGCGGTGTACGTCAACGCCTCCACCCGCTTCACCGACGGGGGCCAGTTCGGCCTGGGGTGCGAGATGGGCATCTCCACCCAGAAGCTCCACGCCCGGGGCCCCATGGGCCTGGAGGAGCTCACCAGCTACAAGTACGTCATCCTGGGCAGCGGGCAGATCCGCTGAAACGGGGAAAGAAAACAGCAACCCCCGCCGGTTTCTCGGGAACCGGCGGGGGTTGCTTGCGTAGGAAGGGGTTCAGAAGGGCTGCCAGCCCGCCTTCTGCCCGTCCAGGTACAGGGTGCCCCAGGGCGTGTACTCCAGCCAGTTGTCTGCCGCGCCGTCCGGGGTGCGGATGTGGAACTGGGTGGAGCCCAGCAGGGGCCGGGTGACGTCGATGAGGTTGATCTCCTCATAGGTCTCGTCCCCGAAGCGGAAGAGGTAGATGGCCCGGCCGTCGTCGGTGGTGCCGGAGATCGCCTCCGGGGCGCCGGTGGCCAGGTGGCGGCCGATCCAGGCCAGGTCCCAGGCCACCTCCCCCTGGGGGAGGGCCTGCCCGGTCTCTTGGGCATAGTTCTCCACCAGCCGGGCGGCCAGGGCGCTGTCCCGGTAGGTGAGGGTATGCACCGCCGGGACCACGCACAGGGCGAGGACCAGGGCCGCCGCCGCAATCAGGGCGATGGCCAGCAGGCCGCGGGACTTCTTTTTCTCGGTACGCACGGTCATAGGGATGCCTCCTTTCCAGAGAGGGAAGGGTGTTTGCCCTGTTCACCCCTATAGACCGGAACGGGCGGGCGTTGGTTGCGGGATTTGGGGAAAAAGGGGGAGAATCGGCACCCCCGGCCTCACAGCCCCGCCGACCGGCGGCCCTTCCGGGCGCCGCCCCGGCCGGAGGCCACCAGCACCAGGGCCAGCACGTCCACCACCCAGGGCAGGGCCAGGAGCCAGAGGGCGACGGTGCCCTCTGTCCCCCAGAAATCCACGATGTCCTGCCAGGTGACGGCGGCCTGCCACTGGAGCAGCACCAGGGCCGGCAGGGCCAGGAAGACGAAGAGGGCATAGCCCGCCATCACCCCCACGGTTGCCAGGACCATCTGGGCCCGTGGCCGGTTCCGGGTGAGGTAGAGGGTGAGCAGAGGCAGGGCAAAGGCAAGGAAGAGAAGGAGCATAGGGCGCCTCCTTTCCGGAAACAACAGGCGGGTTCTTCCTACCCACAGCATACAGGAGATGCACAAAAGTTGCAAGGGGGGAGTGGGGAGGAGTTGACAAATTTTATAAAATTTTAAGAAAAGGGGTCCCCCGGTATGGGGGACCCCAGGGAGGTTCCGCAGTTCAACCTCGCAGTTCGGCCATGCGCTGGTCCAGGTGCAGGATGGCGTCCAGTTCCTGGTAGAGCTGCTGGCCGTTGGAAATCTCATAGTAAGGGGGGAGATAGGTGTACCCGTCCCGGATCTGGACGTGGCCGTTCCCCAGGATGAGGTTAAAATAATCGTCCT
>DXDK01000021.1 GCA_019115545.1 Candidatus Evtepia faecavium | reverse complement strand
CCCTGTCCCTGGCCCTGCCCCTGCGCCTGCTGGCGGGGCGGCTGGCCAAGCTGGGGGTCGCCCTGGCGGGCTGGCCCGGCCTGCTGGCGGGGAAGGGCTGCCAGGCCGCCGTCCTGATGGACCAGGACGTCTATCCCCCCGGGACCGTCGCCCTCATCGGCTCCCGGGTGTTTGGGAGCCTGTCCATGGAGCGGACGGTGTCCTACACCGCCTCGGTGATCCGGGCCTCCGGCTCGGGGCTGCGGTTCCTGTTTGACAAGCTCCTCCGGGCCGAGGGGGGCAGCTACCTGCCCATCGACAAGATCATCCTCCAGGACACCGGCATCCTGGGCCAGTGCCAGGACCAGCAGATCCTGGTGGGCAACAGCGACTTCATGAGCCGCCAGGGCATCGCCCTGCCCCCGGGGATCAAGTCCAAGGACGCCGTGTTCTGCGCCGTGGACCGGGAGCTGGTGGGCATGTTCGTCCTGCGGTATACCCTCCACCCCTCCATCCTGCCCGCCCTGCAGACCCTGGTGGGGCACAAGATCTCCCCGGTGATGGCCACCCGGGACTTCAACCTCTCCCCCCACCGCCTGCGCCTGTGGGGGCGGCTGTCCGCCGACCAGATCACCTTCCCGGACCTGCAGCGGCGGGTGGTCCTCTCCGGGGCCCGGCAGACCCACGGCACCGGCCTGGCCGCCGTCCTCTGCCGGGAGGGGGTGGCCCCCTTCGCCCAGGCCCTGGTGGCCGCCAAGCGCATCCGCCGGGCCGCCGCCTTCAGCCGGGTGTTCGTGAACGTCAGCGCCTGCCTGGGGGTGGTGCTCACCGCCACCCTGTCCTCCGCCGGGGCCCTCACCGCCATGTCCCCGTGGAACCTGTCCCTGTTCCTGCTGCTGTGGTTCGTGCCGGTGCTGCTGATCTCCCTGTGGACCACCCAGTACTGACCCGCGCCCCTCTGGAAAGGAGGCGAGCCCTATGCCCCCCACCCGAGCCCACCGCCTTCCCTATCTCCTCTACGCCGTGGTATTCTGCGCCTGCCTGTCCCGGAGCAACGCCGTGGTCCTGGCCGCCTGCCTGGCGGGGATCGCCGTGCTCCTCTGGAAGGTCCGCCAGGCCGGCAAGCTCACCCTCCCCTATGGGGTCCCCCTGGTGATTTTCGGGGTGCTGGCCGCCCTGAACCTGGCCCTCCTCCTGGCCGCCGACCCCGGCCCCACCGGCCCCACGGAGACCTTCGTCACCTTCTGCGACCAGGTCTTCCAGGGGGACGGCCAGGTGATGGCCCCCTCCGGCCAGGAGGTCACCGACACTTTCGTGGCCCGGTACCAGGCCGACTACGCCGCGGGAAATTACGACGCCCTGTGGCAGGCCGTCCTGGCAGAGGAGCTCTCCCTTGCCACGGACACGGCAGCCCTCTCCCCCTAAAGGCAAAACACCACCCCCGGCGGGCTCGCCGGGGGTGGTGTGCTGTGGGAAAAAGCGTCAGGGGCCCGGCTGGAACAGCTGGGCAATGGAGCAGCCGTACAGCCCTGCCAGGGCGGCCAGCTGGCCGTCGTCGGGGACCAGGGTCCCCCCCTCCCAGGCGGTGACGGTCTGGGGGGAGACCCCCAGGGCCTGGGCCACGGCCTCCGGGGCCATGCCCCGGGCCAGGCGGCGCTGCCCCAGGTTGGCGGCCAGGGGGGACCGGGCCGGCCCTTCCGGGGTTTTCAGGTACTTCCGCAGGGCGCGGATGCCAAGGATCCCCGCCACCGCCGCCAGCACCAGGACGAACACCCCTAAGAACCACAGAATGAGGTTGATCACCATCAGTCCCATCGTCGTCCTCCTTTCTCCGGGGGCGCCCCCGATGGGGGCTGCTTTCTAAGGCTAACATACCAAACCGGCCCCCTCCTGTCAACCATTTTCCACAAAAAACGCCGAAAACCTCGGCGTTTTTCGTGCTATTCCAGCAAAATTTTCAGAAAAAAGATCCCCAGCACCCCCAGCATGATGGGCTTGACCCCCTTCGCCCCCTTGTCCAGGAAGAAGGCCGTGCCCAGCCAGTTGCCCACCAGGCCGCAGGCCCCCGCCGCCAGGCCCAGGGGCAGCAGCACCTGGCCGTGGAGCCAGAACAGGGCCAGCCCCGTGAGGTTGGTGGTGAGGTTGAGGACCTTGGCGGTGCCGTTGGCCGTGGCCAGGGGGAGGTGGGCCGCGGCGGTGAGGAGGAGGATCAGGAAGGTCCCCGTCCCGGGGCCGTAGAAGCCGTCGTACAGCCCCACCCCCAGGGCCACCCCCAGGGCGATGGCGAAGGTCTTTCCCGGGGGGAAGGGGGGCCGGTCCTCCCGCAGGCCCTTCCCCCAGAGGAGGTAAGCGGCGGTCACCGGCAGGATCACCAGCATGATGGCGCGGAAGGTGCCCTCCTCCAGCCCCAGGGCCAGGCTGGCCCCCGCCGCCGACCCGGCCAGGGACCCCACCGCCAGCACCAGGGCCCGCTTCCAGGGGACGTACCCCCGCCGGGCAAACCGCCCCACCGCCAGGGCGGTGCCCAGGGCGGAGCTGAGCTTGTTGGTGCCGATGGCCACATGGGCCGGCAGCCCCGCCATGAGATAGGCCGGCAGGGAGATCAGCCCCCCGCCCCCGGCCACCGCGTCCACAAACCCCGCCAGGCAGGCCAGGGGGCAGACCAGCAGAAACTGCGCTGCTTCCATCCCCTTTACTTCTGGACGGTGTCGGAGTTCTGGTTGTAGGCCTTGGCCACGCACTTCCACTGGCCGTCCATCTTCAGCAGGAGCAGGACGTCGGTAAAGTCGATGCGGCCGCCCCAGCCCTCCTCCAGGACCCGGACCACCGCCAGGGTCTCCTCCAGGAGGAGGACGTCCACCCGGGCCTTGAAATTCTCCCCGGCGGCCACGGTGTCCACGTTGTGGTAGAACTGCTCGATGGACCCGTGCTCCAGCTTCCCGTCCAGGTAGCCGAAGAGGACGGCCTCGTCGGTGAAGAGCTCCCGGGCATACTGGCTGTTGCCCTCGGCCACGCTCTTGACAAACTTCATGGCGGCTTCCTCCACCGCCTGGTACTCTTGGTATGGTGCACGCATAATACGCTTCTCCTTTCGCGCTGACAGCGCCTGTATTTGAGTGGACAGGTAGGGTTGACTTTCCCTCCCGCCGGCACTACAATCATAGCAGGAATTTGAAAAAGCGCAAGTACGCACAATAAAGTGCAATACTTACCGAAAGGAAAGTGAGTCTATGTCCCAGCGCTGCATCTCCAACGAAAGCCTCTGCACCACCGGCTTTCACTACACCCTGTCCCTCATCAACGGCAAGTACAAGATGACCATCCTGTACACCCTCATGGAGTTTGGGGTGGTCCGGTTCAACGAGATGAAGAAATACATCGGCGGCATCTCCTACAAAACCCTTAGTGCCACCCTGAAGGA
>DXDK01000131.1 GCA_019115545.1 Candidatus Evtepia faecavium | reverse complement strand
GACGCCCAGGAGACCGAGACCCCGGCAGAGGAGCCGGCCACCATCGACCTGGCCGACCTGCTGGGGGACCAGGTCACCACCCCTCTGGAGGAGGGGAGCACCATCACCATCGAGCAGAACTGCCCCCTGCTCCTGGTCTCCACCGTGGAGGAGGTCACCGTCACCCGGGACATCGCCCCCACCCTGGAGACCCAGGAGGACCCCACCATGTTCCTGGGGCAGCAGCGGGTGGTCCAGGAGGGCCAGGCCGGCCAGGCCAGCGTCCTCTCCCGGGTGGTGAAGCGGTGCGGCGTGCCTGTGGCCAACAATGACGTCAGTTCCGTGGTGCTCTCCGAGCCCACTTCCCTCATCGTGGGCACCGGCACCAAGGATATGCCGGAACTCCCCGACGGCTGCCTCTTCCTCTGGCCCGTCCAGGGGACCATCACCTCGCCCTTCGGTTACCGCTACATCTTCGGGGAGACCAACTTCCACCGGGGGCTGGACATCGCCGCCCCCATGGGCACCGCCATCAACGCCGCCGCCGACGGCACCGTCACCTTCGCCGGCGTGCGGGGGACCTATGGCAACCTGGTGGTGATCACCCACGACAACGGCTTTGTGACCTACTACGCCCACTGCTCCAAGCTTCTGGTGGAGGCGGGGGACCAGGTCACCCAGGGCACCCCCATTGCCGCGGTGGGCTCCACCGGCCGTTCCACCGGCCCCCACTGCCACTTTGAGGTCCGGTATCAGAACGAGCCCGTGGATCCCCTGGCCTATCTCCCCGGGGAGAACAACGCCCCCGTCCGCGCCCCCATCGACGTGGAGGAGGAGCCGGAGGAGACCCCCGAGGAGGAAGCACCCGAGACGGAAACCCCGGAACCGGAGCCCCCCCAGGAGCCCTCGCCCGACACCCCGGCGGAGCCCTCCACCCCGCCGGAGGAGCCCTCCGATCAGCCGGAGACCCCCACCGTCCCCGAGGAGCCCGTCCAGCCGGAGCCTCCCGCCGACGACCCCGCCGCCGGGGGGGACACCCCCGACCCGGCGCCGGAGACCCAGCCCGCCCTCCCCGCCCAGCAGGCCAAGGAGCCCGACGCTGTGGGCTGACCCTTTCGGAACACAATCAAAGGACCGAACCCCCTGTTGGGATTCGGTCCTTTTCCGCATTTGCTATCCCCCCACCCGGGCCAGGAGGACCTTGGCCGCCGACCGGGCAAACAGCCGCGCCCCCGCCAGGGCCTCCTCCAGGGTGTTGCCGTGGCTGCCCACCTCCACCAGCAGGGAGCCTTTGGTGAGCTGCTGGTTGAACCGGGCGGTGCGCAGGGTGATGGGCCGGGCCAGCCCGGGCCAGAGGGAGTTCATCTCCTGCTGGATCTCCATGGCCAGGGCCAGGTGCTCCGGCCAGTCGGGGAAGGTGGCCCCGGCGTCGTCGGTGCCCACCAGGAGCATCACCTGGGCGGTCTTTACCCCGTCGATCTGGAGGACGGGTTTGTACACCGTCCCGTCGCTGTCCACCAGGGCGTCCCGGTGGATGTCCAGCACCATCTGGATGGTGGGGTACTGTTCCAGGTAGCCCTCGATCCCCGCCCGGGCGTTGCTGTAGGCGTCGTTGTAGGAGGGGTAGTCGTAGAGAGTGGTGTCGTGGAGGACATTCACCCCCATCTCCTGAAAAATTCGAGCGATCTCGTCCCCCACCCGTATGATATTATAGTTGGTATCCGTGGTGCGGGCCACCCCCGTCTCCGGGTAGGGGGCCTCCGGGTCCTGGGCATAGGCCTCGGTGGCGTGGGTGTGCATGATGAGCACCTGGGGTCCCGCCTGGGCCCCCTGGAGGGACAGGGAGCTGCCCCCCTGGGCCACGGCCTCCAGGTCCACCTCCTTCTCCGTGCGGTTGAACAGGGAGATCCCCTGGGCATTCACATACCCCGTGCCGCTGCCGGAGAGGGTCTTCTCCTGGATCTGTTCCGGGGAGACCTGCTGGAGCTCGGCCTCCGCCTCCCCCTCCTCCGGATGGGCCTGGGCGGGGGCGGAGCCCTCCGCCGCCCACTGGGCCACCAGGGCGGACTCCCCCAGCAGCAGCCGCTGCCACAGGGGGAGGGGCTCGTCCGCCGGGGCGGTCTGGGCGGCCATGGCGGCCTGGACCGTGGGCAGCGCCCCCAGCCAGTCCAGGGGGACCCCGGCGGTCACCGCCGCCATCCCCACCCCGGCCAGGGCCAGCAGACCGGCCAGCCCCCGCCGGAGGGCCCGGCGGACCCGGCCCCCGGCCTTTCGCGTTTTCATTGGCATCACACTCCCG
Organism: Candidatus Evtepia faecavium; assembly: GCA_019115545.1. Taxonomy (GTDB): domain Bacteria; phylum Bacillota; class Clostridia; order Oscillospirales; family Oscillospiraceae; genus Evtepia; species Evtepia faecavium. Next base: position 21,913 of record DXDK01000131.1, on the reverse strand, counting down.
TATGCCCCTACCCTATGCGCCCCGCCCCCGGTTCAGAACCCCCGACGGAAAGGAGGTCTCCCCATGAAAAAGCTCTGGTCATCCCCCCCGGTCCTTTTCCTCCGGGAAGCCCTGCTCCTCTATTTCAGCCGCCGGGTGCCCCAGGCGGCGGCCAGCCTGGCCTACTTCGTCCTGCTCACCGTCTTCCCGGTGCTCATCTGCGCCACCTACCTGCTGGGCCTGGTGAACATCGACGTGGTCCCCTTCATCGACCAGCTCCAGACCGTCCTCCCCGCCGCCGCTCTGGAGGTGCTGGAGAGTTACCTGCGCTACATCTCCTCCCACCAGTCCATCGGCCTGTTCTTCGCCGGGCTGGCGGCGGGGTGGTTCTCCGCCGCCGCCGCCTTCCGCACCATCACCCAGGTGATCGTGGACATGTACGAAAACGTGTCCCAGTCCATGCTCCGGGGCCTGGTGTCCAGCATCCTCTTCCCCCTGGCCCTGTTGGTCACCATCGACCTCTCCGTCTTCGTGGTGGTCACCGGCCAGCGGACCCTGGCCGCCGTGGCCCAGCGGCTGCCCTTCCTCACCCCGGCGGCCGATCTGTGGTCCTGGACCCGGTATGTGCTGCTGTTCTGCATCTTCTTCCTCTTCCTCATGGGGGTGCTGAACCTGGCCGCCCCCATGGGCACCCCCCGGATGCCCATGATGGTGAGCAGCCTGGTCTCCGCCCTGGCCCTGGTGGTGTCCTCGGCGGTGTTCTCCTGGTTCATCGGCCTGTCCACCCGGCTGTCCCTGGTGTACGGCTCCCTGGTGTCTTTGATCATCCTCCTGCTGTGGCTGTACCTCTGCGGGCAGATCCTCTTTCTGGGGATCGTCTTCACCAGCGTGTGGTACCGCTGGCGGCGGCAGCGGTGACCGCACCCCCTGCCCTCTCCCCGCGTCCTCAAACCGTGTCCCGGTTTGAGGGCGTTTTCCCTGTTTTGGGGCCCTCGGTCCCCGGGGTTTTCCGGAAAAGCCCCGTTCATGCTCTGGATTTTCTCCCCAGGCTGTGGTATAATGTATCATTCCTATGGTATCCTTGCCCTTGCTGTGGCCTTGCCCGGCCGGGGGCTGGATTGTAGAGGGGGTGTGACCATGCGCCAGCAATCCTTCCAAAAAGCCTTATCCCTGATGACCGAGACCGGCTTCCGGCTGTTCTTCGTGGCCAGCCTGCTCTTCGCCGGCCTCACGGCGCTGTACAACCACTGGCTGTGCCTGGCGGAGTTGGGGCTGGTGCTCATCCTCTATTTCTATTTCCAGACGGGCATCACCCGGCGGAAGAAGGAGATCCTCCGCTACCTGGACCACATGACCAGTGGGGTGGACGCAGCCTCCCGGCGGACCATGATCGCCTCCCCCCTGCCCATCGTCATCTTCCGGCCGGACACCGACGACATCATCTGGAGCAACGACCGCTTCCTCCACCTCACCGGGGACCCGGACCATCTTTTCGAGACCAAACTCTCCGCCCTGGTGCCCTCCTTCCAGTCCCAGTGGCTGCTGGACGGGGACGCCCAGAGCCCCGATCCCGTCCCGGTGGGGGACCGGCAGTACCTGGTCTACGGCAACCTGGTCTCCACCGGAGGGGAGGAGGAGTTCCTGGCCACCACCTACTGGGTGGACGTCACCGAGTACGCCCACATCGCCGACACCTTCCAGGATACCCGCCTGGTGGCGGGCATCCTGCAGATCGACAACTACGAGGACCTGCTCCGGGGCCTGGAGGAGGGGGAGCGCTCCGCCATCCGCACGGAGATCAACCACCGCCTCGCCCTCTGGATGGAGAAGGCCGGGGGCATCCTCCAGCGGTATGAGCGGGACCAGTACCTCCTGCTGCTGGAGAGCGGCCCCTTCCGCACCCTCTACCAGAAGAAGTTCGCCATCCTGGACGAGATCCGTCAGGTGCAGAGCCCCAACGGCGTGGCCGCCACCCTGTCCATCGGCTTCGGCAGCCACGGGGCCTCCCCCCGGGAGCTGTTCCAGTTCGCCTCCCTGGCCCTGGACATGGCCCTCAGCCGGGGCGGTGACCAGGCCGTGGTGAAGGACGGGGGGGACTTCCACTTCTTCGGGGGCCGCTCCAAGGAAGTGGAGCGCCGCACCAAGGTGAAGAGCCGGGTGGTGGCCTCCGCCCTGTCCGAGCTGCTGGCCTCCACCGACCTGGTGATCGTCATGGGCCACGCCTACCCCGACCTGGACGTGGTGGGGGCCGTGGCCGGGGTGTGCGCCATCGCCCGGAAACAGGGGGTGCCCATCCGGGCCGTCCGGGCCCCCTCCCCCTACCCGGCGGAGGATCTGGTCCGCCAGCTGATGGACCTGCCGGAGTACCGGAACGTCTTCATCCCCGCCGAGGAGGCCGTCCGCCTGGCCGGGCCCAACACCATCGTGGTGGTGGTGGACACCAACCGCCCCGAGCAGACCCAGGCCCCCGCTCTGCTCACCTCCGGGGCCCGGATCGTGGTCATCGACCATCACCGCCGGGCCGCCTCCTACATCGAAAAGCCAGCCCTCAGCTTCCACGACCCCTATGCCTCCTCCGCCAGCGAGCTGGTGGCGGAGCTGGACCAGTACATCCTGGACTCCGGCGCCCTGAAGCGCACCGAGGCCGAGGCCATCCTGGCCGGCATCGTCCTGGACACCAAGGGCTTCACCATGCGCACCGGCAGCCGCACCTTTGAGACCGCCGCCTTCCTGCGCAAGGCCGGGGCAGACATCGCCCAGGTCAACAAGTTCTTCCAGCACAACCTGCGGGATACGGTGACCAAGTTCCAGATCATCCAGGGGGCCCAGCCCTATCATGGGAACATGGCCATCACCCTCACCGACCGGCCGGTGGGCCGGGCCATCGCCGGCCAGGCCGCCGACGAGCTGCTGAACATCGCCGGGATCGAGGCCTCCTTCGTCCTCTTCCCCGAGGCCGGCCAGGCCTACCTCTCCGCCCGGTCCAGCAGCAACGTCAACGTCCAGGTGATCTGCGAGACCCTGGGGGGCGGGGGCAACGCCGCCACCGCCGGCGCCCAGTTCCCCGGAAAGACCCCTGAGGAGGTCCTTCCCATCCTGAAAAACGCCATCGACAGCTACTTCTCCGAGGAGGAGGGCTGACCCCCGCGCCTTCCGGCGCCCATACATCATCAAAAAACTGGAGGTACCACCCATGAAAGTGATTTTACAGCAAGACGTGAAAGGCCAGGGCAAGCGGGGCCAGCTGGTCAATGTCTCCGACGGCTACGCCCGCAACTTCCTCTTCCCCAAGAAGCTGGCCGTCCCCGCCAACGCCGACAACATGAACAAGATGATCATGCAGGACAAGGCCAAGAAGGCCCAGATGGAGGCCGAAAAGGCCGAGGCCCAGGCCACCGCCGAAAAGCTCAAGGAGATCATGGTGAAGATCCCCGCCAAGGCGGGCGCCGGCGGCCGCCTCTTCGGCGCCGTCACCAGCAAGGAGATCTCCGAGGCCCTCCAGGCCCAGTTCGGCCTGAACATCGCCAAGAGCAAGATCGTCCAGGACGAGCCCATCAAGAGCTTTGGCACCTACCAGCTCAAGTGCAAGCTGGGGTACGAGATCACCGGCACCCTGAACGTGGTGGTCACCGAGGAGAAGTAACCCCACCTCCCCCGTCCCCCGCCGGCGGGGGACGGTTTTCCCTAAAATCCCCCTGAGAGGAGGTGTTCCCCCCATGGATGAAAACTTGCTCCTGCGGCAGATCCCCCACAGCGTGGAGGCCGAGCAGTCGGTCCTGGGCGCCATGCTCATCGACGCCCGGTGCATCCCCGAGGTCATCGAGGCCCTCCACCCAGAGGACTTCTACCTGAAGGCCAACCGGGAGATCTACGAGACCATCTACACCATGTTCAACTTCTCCGCCACCATCGACCCGGTGACGGTGCTGGACCAGATGAAGCAGCGGGGGGTCTATGACGAGAACACCTCCCGCAGCTACCTCCTTCAGCTCATGGAGATCACCCCCACCGCGGCCAATGTGAAGGAATACGTCCGCATCGTGAAGGACAAGGCCCTCCTCCGGCGCATCGCCGAGACCGCCGGGGAGCTCTCCCAGCTGGTCCAGGAGGGGGGGGAGACTGGCCAGGCCGTGCTGGACCTGGCCGAGCAGCGGATCTACGCCATCCGCCAGGGCCGGGCCGCCCAGGGGCTGGAGCCCCTGTCCCAGATCCTGGTGGACGTCTTCGACCGCCTCCAGGAGCTGGCCATGGCGGACAGCGACATCCCCGGCATGGCCACCGGCTTCGGGGACCTGGACCGCACCCTCACCGGCTTCCACCCCGGGGAGCTCATCCTCCTGGCCGCCCGGCCGGGGATGGGCAAGACCTCCTTCGCCCTGAACGTCCTGCTCCACGCGGGGAAGTTCTCCGGCAAGAGTGTGGTCTTCTTCTCCCTGGAGATGAGCCGGGAACAGCTGGCCACCCGCCTGATCTCCAGCGAGGCCTTTCTGGACAACAAGAAACTCATGACCGGCAAACTCTCCCCTGACGACTGGGACAAGGTCACCCTGGCCTCCACCGCCCTGGCCCACACCAGGATCTACATCGACGACAACCCCGCCCTCTCCGTGGCGGACATGAACGCCAAGTGCCGCCGGGTGGAGGATCTGGGGATGGTGGTCATCGACTATCTCCAGCTGATGCAGTCCTCCGGCAGCGGCACCAAGTATGCCGGGGAGAACCGGCAGCAGGTGGTGGCCGACATCAGCCGGGCCCTGAAGATCATGGCCAAGGAGCTCCACGTCCCCGTGCTGTGCCTCTCCCAGCTCTCCCGGGCCAACGAGAGCCGCTCGGACAAGCGGCCCATGCTCTCGGACCTGCGGGAGTCGGGGGCCATCGAGCAGGACGCCGACGTGGTCATGTTCCTCTATCGTGACGACTACTATAACAAGGACAGTGACAAGCGCAACCAGGCCGAGTGCATCATCGCCAAGAACCGGCGGGGGGAGACCACCATGATCCCCCTGCAGTGGCTGCCGGAGTTCACTGCCTTCTCTTCCCTGGAGCGTAACTATGAAGAACCCGATTGATCTGGTCGCCCAGGCGGCGGCCTTTGCCGACAAGTACAACATGCTCCCCCCCGGCTCCACCGTCCTGGTGGCCCTCTCCGGCGGGGGAGACTCCATGGCCCTGCTCTCCGTGCTAGAGAAGCTGGCCCAGGAACGGGACCTCCACCTCCACGCCGCCCACTTCAACCACCAGCTGCGGGGGGAGGAGTCCCAGCGGGACGAGGCCTTCGTCACCCAGTGGTGCCAGCAGCGGAACATCCCCCTCATCGTGGGCCAGGGAGACGTGGCCAAGGAGGCCCAGGAGCAGGGCAAAGGGGTGGAGGAGACCGCCCGGGCCATGCGGTACGGCTTCCTCACCGAGACCGCCCAGGAACTGGGGGCCCAGAAGCTGGCCACTGCCCACCACGCTGACGACAACGCCGAGACCGTCCTCCTCCACCTGGTCCGGGGGGCGGGGCTGGACGGGCTCACCGGCATCCCCCCGGTGCGGGGGATTCTCATCCGCCCCCTGCTGGCCGTCTCCCAGAGCGACATCGACGCCTACCTGACCCAGGAGGGCATCCCCCACGTGGAGGACAGCTCCAACTTTGACCTGACCTATGCCCGCAACCGCCTGCGCCAGGGGGTGATGCCGGTGCTGCGGGAGCTCAACCCCGCCTTCGTCTCCACCCTCACCGCCAACCTGGACCACCTCCGGGAGGACCGGGACCTGCTGGACGCCATGGCCCAGCGGGCCATCCAGGAGGCCCGGGTGGTGGACGGGCGGGTGTCCATCCCCGCCTCCACCCTGGCCGCCCTGGACCACCCCATCGCCGTGCGGGCGGTGAAGGGCCTGCTGGCCAAGGTGGACTACTACCAGATCTCCTCGGTCCATTTGGACCAGATCCTGGCCCTGGCCGCCTCCACCTCCCCCTCGGCCTCCCACAACCTGCCGGGGGACCTGTTTGTGTGGCGGGAGTATGACCGGCTGGTCCTCTCCCCGTCGGCCAACATGCCGGCGGCCTTCTCCCTGCGGCTGCTCACCGGCCCGGGGACCTTCCCCCTGGACAACGGCTGGACCATCACGGTGGAGGAGACCCTCTGCCCCGATCCCCCGGAGCAGGGGGAGTTTGCCTGGCACATCGCCCGGGATGGCGTGACCTTCCCCCTGATCCTCCGCCCCCGCCAGGTGGGGGACCAGCTCCGCCTCCCCGGCCGGCGGACCAAGACCCTGAAGAAATGGTACATCGACGAGAAGATCCCCCGGCAGCACCGGGAGGCCCTCCCCGTCCTGGCCGACGAGGCCGGCCTGCTGGGGGCCGCCGGCCTGGGGCCCAACTATCCCCGCCTGGCCCAGCCCGGCCAGAACGCCCTCTACATCCAACTCACCGCGAAACACAGAGAAACTCCCACCACGGAGGAGAAAGGACAGGAAGAAACATGATGGAACAGGACATCCAAGAGATCCTCTTTTCCCAGGCGGCCCTGGAGCGCCGGGTGAAGGAACTGGCCGGCGAGCTCCGCCGGGATTACGCCCACAAAGCCCCCCTGGTGGTGGGGATCCTCCGGGGAAGCTTCGTCTTTATGGCCGACCTGGTGCGCCACTTAGACTTCCCCCTCACCCTGGACTTCATGGCCGCCTCCTCCTATCACGGGGCCCAGAGCTCCGGGAAGGTGAACATCCAGCTGGACCTTCACGACGACATCGCCGGCCGGGACGTGCTGCTGGTGGAGGACATTTTGGACACCGGCAACACCCTGTCCAAGCTGGTGGCGGAGCTCCGCAGCCGCAACCCCGCCTCCCTGAAGCTGTGCGTCCTGCTGGACAAACCCGACCGCCGCACCCAGCCCATCCAGGCCGACTACGTGGGCTTCACCATTCCCGACGCCTTCGTGGTGGGCTATGGCCTGGATTACGAGCAGCAGTACCGCAACCTCCCCTACATCGGGGTGCTGAAACCCAGCGTATACCAGGGGTGAGGGCCCAGCCCGGCCCCTGTTCCGCCGCAGCCGCCGCTGCCATCCCCTGATTTGGGGCGCCCGCTGCCGGGGCCCCAAACGCCATAAGGAGTGATTTTTTGAAACCCAACGCCAATCCCTTCCGGGGGCTGCTCCTGCTCATCTGCGTGCTGGCCCTGGTCTTCTGCGCCACCAGCATTTTCCGCACCACCGCCCACCACACGGAGTATTCCTACGCCGACATCCGGGACCTGTTCCAGCAGGAGCTGGTGGACAAAGTGCAGGTGGACGAGGACACCCTCACCCTCACCCTGAAGCAGCCCCAGAACGGCAGCCAGGTGGTCACCTATCCCATCTACAGCTTCCAGCTGTTCTATGACGACTTCAACGACCTGGTGGTGCAGCAGTATGAGGACGGGATCATCTCCGACTACGACTATCCCGACAGCCCCTCCCCCGCCTGGATGAGCACTATCCTCACCTGGGTCATCATCCTGGTGGTGATGTCCCTGCTGATGTACTTCCTCTTCTTCCGCCGGGCCCAGGGCGGGGGCGGCGGACCCTCCGCCGCCCAGTTCGGCAAGGCCCGGGCCCGCACCCTGGCCGAGACCGGCCGCACCGTCACCTTCGCCGACGTGGCCGGGGCCGACGAGGAAAAGGAAGAGCTGGCCGAGGTGGTAGACTTCCTCCGCCAGCCCGCCCAGTACACCCAGCTGGGGGCACGGATCCCCAAGGGCGTCCTCCTGGTGGGCCCTCCCGGCACCGGCAAGACCCTCCTGGCCCGGGCCGTGGCCGGGGAGGCCGGCTGCCAGTACCTGTCCATCTCCGGCTCTGACTTTGTGGAGCTCTACGTGGGCGTGGGCGCCAGCCGGGTGCGGGACCTGTTCGACCAGGCCAAGAAGAGCGCCCCGGCCATCGTCTTCATCGACGAGATCGACGCCGTGGGCCGCCAGAGAGGCACCGGCCTGGGCGGCGGCCACGACGAGCGGGAACAGACCCTGAACCAGCTGCTGGTGGAGATGGACGGCTTTGCCTCCAACGAGGGGGTCATCGTCCTGGCCGCCACCAACCGGGCGGACATCCTGGACCCCGCCCTGCTGCGCCCCGGCCGGTTTGACCGGCAGATCTACGTGGGCCTGCCCGACATCAAGGGGCGGGAGGAGATCCTCCGGGTCCACGCCCGGAACAAGCCCCTGGCTGAGGACGTGGACCTCCACACCGTGGCCCAGGCCACCGTGGGCTTCACCGGGGCCGACCTGGAGAACCTGCTCAACGAGGCCGCCCTCCTCTCCGCCCGGGAACACCGGCCCTACATCCGCATGGACGTCCTCCACGAGGCCATGCTGAAGGTCATCGCCGGGCCGGAGAAGAAGAGCCGGGTGGTGCCCATGGACGCCCGGCGGCTCACCGCCTATCACGAGGCCGGCCACGCCGTGGTCATCCACGCCCTGAAGAGCCAGGATCCCGTCCACCAGATCACCATCATCCCCCGGGGCCCCGCCGGCGGCATGACCATCTCCCTGCCGGAGGAGGACCGGATGTACCGCTCCCGCACCGAGCTCCAGGAGCGCATCTGCACCTGCCTGGGCGGCCGGGTGGCCGAGGAGCTGGTGCTGGGGGACATCTCCACCGGCGCCTCCAACGACCTCCAGACCGCCACCTCCATCGCCCGGAGCATGGTGATGAAGTACGGCATGAGCGACCGCCTGGGGGCCATCTCCTACGACAGCGACCAGGAGGTCTTCATCGGCCGGAGCATGACCCAGGCCCGGGCCTATTCCGAGGAGGTCGCCGGCCTGATCGACGAGGAGATCAAAAAACTCCTGGACGCGGCCTATGCCCGCTGCCGGGAGATCCTCTCCCACAGCCGGGAGGCCCTGGACCGCACCGCCGAGTACCTGCTGGAGTTCGAGACCATGTCCGCCGAGGACTTCGCCCTGGTCTTTGACGACCCGGAGGCCCTGGAGCAGCGCAAAGCCGAGGAGCGCAAGACCCGCCTGCGGAAGGAGCAGGAGGAGAAAGCCCACCAGGCCCGCCTCCAGGCCGAGCGGGAGGAGGCCGAACGGGCCCGGCTCCAGGCCGAGGCCGCCAAGAAGGCCCAGGAGGAGGCCAAAAAGCACCCCCCCCAGAGCCCGGACCCCTTCTGAGCACCCCCAAACAAAACCTGACCCCCGGCCGGTTTCCGGCCGGGGGTTTCGTCACCCTTCCCCTTGCTTCGGCATAGACTGCGCCAGGGGGATCGCCCCCGGAGAGGAGAACACGAGCTGCTATGTGCTGCAACCAAACCCCGTCCTGCTGCGGCGGCGCCACCGCCGCCGCTGACACCACCATGACCGCCCGGGTGCTGGAGGTCCGCTGCGCCTCCCTGCTGGTGTGCGACTGCGCCACCGGCCAGCAGGTCCAGGTGAACACCGCCGACGCCTGCTGCTACCGGGCAGGGGAGTGCCTGTGCATCCACTACGACGGCGCCATGACCACCAGCCTTCCGCCCCAGATCTCGGCCAGCTGCATCCACAGGGTGTGACCGGGCAGCCAAGGCGCAAAAAGGGAGAGGCCCACGGGCCTCTCCCTTTTGTCGTTGGAATGGTTACTGCTTCTTGCCCAGGCCGGTGCGGATGGCCTTCAGCAGCTGGATCACCAGCATGCTGCCCAAGGCCAGGCCGGGGATGGCCAGGCCCAGGGGCAGGGGCAGGGCCACGGCCTGCATGAGCTCCTCCAGCACGGGGACCACCAGCACGGCCACCAGTAGCAGGGCGCCCACCCCGAAGGCCGCCAGCAGGGGCTTGTTGTTCCAGAACTTCCGGGTGAAGATCACCGGCTCGGCCGCCTTGCAGTTGAAGCCGTGGAACAGCCGGGACAGGCACAGGGTGGAGAAGGCCATGGTGGCCCCCGCCGCCTGGCCGCCGTAGTTCAGGCCCAGGTGGAAGGCGATAATGGTGGCCGCGGCGATCACCAGGCCCTCCAGGCCCACGCTGAGGAGGAAGGGCTTGGTGAGGATCCCCTCGTGCCGGGGGCGGGGCTTGTCGTGCATCACCTTGTCGTTGTGGGGCTCCAGCCCCAGGGCGATGGCGGGGAGGGAGTCGGTGAGCAGGTTGATGAACAGCAGGTGCACCGCCGCGAAGGGTACCGGCAGGGCCATCAGGGAGGCGTAGAGCACCGTGAGGATGCCGGCGGTGTTCCCCGACAGGAGGAACTGGATGGACCGGCGGATGTTGGCATACACGTTCCGGCCGTTCTTCACCGCCTGGACGATGGTGGCGAAGTTGTCGTCGGTGAGGACCATGGCGGCGGCGTCCTTGGCCACCTCGGTGCCGGTGATGCCCATGGCCACGCCGATGTCCGCCTGCTTCAGGGCGGGGGCGTCGTTGACGCCGTCGCCGGTCATGGCCACCAGGGCCCCCCGCTCCTGCCAGGCCCGGACGATGCGGATCTTATGCTCCGGGGACACCCGGGCATAGACGGAGACCTTGGGCACGAAGTCCTGGAGGGCCTTCTCGTCCATCTTCTCCACCACGGCGCCCTCCACGGCCTCGGTGCCGGGGGTGAGGATGCCGATCTCCTTGGCGATGGCCGAGGCGGTGACCACGTGGTCCCCGGTGATCATCACCGGCCGGATGCCGGCGGCGATACATTCCGCCACCGCCTGCTTGGACTCCTCTCTGGGGGGGTCCATCATGGCGATGAGGCCCAGGAAGATCATCCCGTTCTCGTCCTCCAGGGTCACCTCGGTGCCCTCCATCCGCCGGCAGGCGAAGGCCAGCACCCGCAGGCCCTGTTCGGAGAAGGCCGCGTTGGCCCGCTCGATCTCCTCCCGCTCCCCGGGGCCCAGGAGGGTGCGGTCCAGCAGGACGTCCACCGCTCCCTTGGTCATGAGCATATAGCCCCCGGAGAACTTGTGGAGGGTGGACATCAGCTTCCGGTCGGAGTCAAAGGGGAGCTCCCCCAGCCGGGGCCAGTGCTCCCGGACGTCCAGCTCGTCGAAGCCGAAGTCCTCCCCCAGCCGGACCAGGGCGGTCTCGGTGGGATCGCCGATCTCCCCCTTCTCGTTCACCGTGGCGTCGCTGCACAGCAGGGCCGCCCGGAGGAGGGGCTCCTGGACGGGGTCTTTGAAGTCGGCCTCCCCGGCGGGGATCACCCGGCCCCCTACATAGAGCTGCCGGACGGTCATCTTGTTCTGGGTGAGGGTGCCCGTCTTGTCCGAGCAGATGACGGAGACGGAGCCCAGGCCCTCCACCGCCTGGAGCTTGCGGATGATGGCGTGTTCCTTGGCCATCTTCCGGGTGCCGAAGGAGAGGACGATGGTGACGATGGAGCTCAAGGCCTCAGGGATGGCCGCCACCGCCAGGGCCACGGCGAAGAGGAAGGCGTCCATGACGTTCTCTCCCCGCAGCAGGACGCTCACGGCAAAGAGGATGCCGCAGAGCACCAGGATGCCGATGGAGAGCTTCTTGCCAAAGTTGTCCAGGCTCACCTGGAGGGGGGTCTTCTTTTCCGAGGTGGTCTTCAGGAGGGAGGCGATCTTGCCCATCTCCGTGTCCATCCCCGTGCCGGTGACCAGGAAACGCCCCCGGCCATAGGTGACGAAGGTCCCGGAGAAGACCATGTTCTTCCGGTCCCCCAGGGGGACGTCCCCGTCCTCGATGGGGGTCTCCTCCTTTTCCACCGGGAGGCTCTCGCCGGTGAGGGCGCTCTCGGCAGTTTTCAGGCTGGCGCACTCCAGCAGGCGGCCGTCGGCGCAGACGGCGTCGCCGGCCTCCAGCACCACGATGTCCCCGGGGACCACCTCCCGGCCGGGGATCTGGATGGTCTTCCCGTCCCGGACCACCTTGGCCGTGGGGGCGGACATCTGTTTCAAACTATCCAGCGAGGCCTCGGCCTTGATGGTCTGCACGGTGCCCAGGATGGCGTTCATGGTGATGACCGCCAGGATGACCACCATGCTCTCCACATCCCCCAGCACCGCGGAGATCACTGCGGCGAAGATCAGGATGATCACCAGGAAGTCGGCAAACTGTTCCAGGAAAATCCGCAAGCCGGATTTCTTGCCGCCCTCCTGCAACTCGTTGGGGCCGTACTGCTCCAGGCGCTGCTGGGCCTCCTTGGCGGAGAGCCCCTGGGGCCCGCTGCCGAGGCTGTCCAGCAGGTCCTTGCCGGCCCGCTGCCAGATCTGGTTTGTTTCCTTCATTCCGTTCTCTTCCTTTCCATATTTCAGGACAGGGGTACAAAAAAACGAGCCCTTTCGTCCCCCATGCCTGGCACAGGTTCCAAAAGTCTCGCCATTTCAAACCGCAGCGGGGCCTCGCCCGTGTATTGACGCCGCGGCTCCACAATTCCTTGTGGCAGCTACTCCCTTTTTACTGGGCCATCATAGCGTATTTTTCCCCCCTTGTCAAGAGAAAGATGCGGCATTTCTCTTGACATTTTTGTATTATATATTATAATACAAGCAATACAAACGAGAGGAGGGATCCACCATGATCCTCCGGGTGGACCTGGCCAGCCAGGTGCCCATTTACGTCCAGCTGCGCAACGAGATCGTCCGGGGCATCGCCCGGGGGGAGTTTGCCCTGGGGGAGAGCCTTCCCACCGTCCGCCAGCTGGCGGCGGACCTGGGGGTGAACACCATGACGGTGAGCAAGGCCTACCAGGCCCTGAAGGCCGAGGGGTTCATCGAGACCGACCGCCGCCACGGGGCCACCGTCTGCCGGTCAGGGGACCCCAACGGGGTCTTTCGGGAGAAACTGGCGGGGGAGCTGGAGCTGCTCATCGCCGAGGCCAAGCTGAAGGGGGTGCCCCGGGAGGAGTTTTACGCCCTGTGCACCGCGGCCTTTGCGGGAATGGAGGGGTAAGCATGCTGGTCTTTGTGATCTTTCTCTTCTGTGACCTGCTGATGGCGGGAGTTTTCTTCGCCGTCTACGGCCGGAAGCCCGTCTACGAGGAGGGGATGCTCCTGGGGGTCCACCTCCCCCGGGAGGCCGCCCAGGGGGCGGAGGTCACCGCTCTCACCACCGCCTACCGCCGGCGGACCCGGCGGTTCTACCTGGTGAACCTGCTCCTGGGGGTGGCGGTGTGCCTGGTGGCCTTTTGGCGCTTCTCTCCCTTCCTCATCCTCTGGTGCCTGTGGCTGGTGGAGTTCGTGGTGGGGGCCCAGTGGCTCCTCCTGGGCACCCACCGGAAGCTGTACGACCTGAAGATGGCCCGGGGCTGGGTGGTGGGGGAGCCCGCCACCCTGGCCGCCGCGGACACCCGGGCCTCCGCCCAGCGGCGGGGGCAGGGGCCCGGCCTGGCGTGGCATCTGCTGCCCTGCGGCCTCGTTCTGACCACCCTGCTCCTCCCCGGGGTGCGGGACTTCCTGCTGACCCAGGGCAGCGGCTGGGGGCTGCTGGGCAGCGGTTTGGCCATCAGCCTCACCCTCTGGGCCCTCCACGGGGTCCTGTCCCGCCGGGGGAACAAGGTCTACAGCCAGGACACGGCGGTGAACCAGGCGGTCAACCGCCTGGAGCGCCAGGTGTGGGGGTGGACCCTCCTCCTCTGCAGCCTCTTCAACGCCGCGGCCTGCTGGAGCGCCGCCTGGTGGATGGCCCGGGCCCATTGGGTGGGGAGCGCCGCCTACGGGATCTACCTGGTCCTGGAACTCATCCCCGTGGCCATCCTCACGGCGGGGCTGCTGTGGATGACCCGAAAACGGCGGCAGCTCCTGGCCGGCGACCCGGTCCCCCTGGTGGTGGACGACGACGTCTACTGGCGAAAAGGCTGGTACGAAAACCCCAACGACCCCCACTGGCTGGTTCAGGACCGGCTGGTCCCCTGCAACTACTCCATGAACATGGCCAAACCCGGGGCCTGGGGCGGGACCATCGCCCTGCTGGCCGGGGTGGGGGTCCTGATGGTGGGGCTGTGCGTCCTCTTCCTCTGGGCGGACTTTGGCGGGTCCTCGGTGGTCATCGCCCCGGACCGGGTGGCGGTGTCGGCCTTCCTCTACGACACCGAGGTGGACCCCCAGGACATCCAGTCGGTGACCCTTTTGGAGGACCTGCCGGAGGACAGCTACGTCCGCACCAACGGCCTGGACGACGGCCGCCGGCTCATCGGCCACTTCCGGGGGCGGGAGAGCGGCCCCTGCGAGATGTACCTCCACACCGCCGCCTCCCCCATCCTGGCGGTGGAGACGGGGGACTTCACTCTCTACTTCAACAGCGAGGACCCGGCGGAGACCGAAGCCTGGTACCAGGCCCTGGCCGCCGTGGTCCCGTAAAGCAAACCCACGCCCCCGGGCGGCAGGGATGGCCTGCCGCCTGGGGGCGTGTTGGCGGATGATCTTATGGCTGGGGGAGCTTCACCCGCACCTCCCCGGAGGAGAGGGCGTGCTCCCGGCCGTCGGCCTCCCGGACCTGGAGGGAGAAGTCCCGGTTCAGGTCCAGGGCCAGGGCGGTGCGGGTTTCGGTTCCCTCCAGGATGGTGACCTCCCGCCCTAGCACCAGGGAGCGGGCCCGGTAGTCCTGGAAGAAGGGCCGTGCCTCTAAGTGGGGATAGAAGGCAAAGAACCGGTTCAGGATCTCCCCCGCCAGCTGGCTGCGGCTCTCCAGCCCCTGGGGCCGGCGGTCGTACACCGCCCCTGCCTCCGGCAGGTCCTGGGGGAAGCCCGCCGGGGGCGGGAAGAGGTTCACCCCCATGCCCACGATGGCGTACTGCAGCCCCCCGGACTCCAGGTCCAGGGCGGCCTCGGTGAGGATGCCGCACACCTTCTTCCCCCGGCAGAAGACGTCGTTGACCCACTTGATCTGGGCGTCCACCCCGGCGCAGGCCTCAATGGCCAACGCCACGGCGGCGGCGGCGCAGGTGGTGAGGAGCAGGGCGTCCTGGGCGGAGAGCTGGGGCCGGAGGAGGACACTGAGATACAGCCCCGTGTCCGGGGGGGAGAAGAAGCTGTGCCCCCGGCGGCCCCGGCCGGCGGTCTGCTCCACCGCCGCCAGCACCAGGCCCTCGGCCTCCCCCTCATCCGCCCGCTGACGCAGGAGGGTGTTGGTGGAGGTCACCTGCTGCCGGACCTCCAGCCGCAGACCGGGGACGGTGATGTACCGGGCGATGCTCTGGGCGGAGAGGAGGGCGCTGTCGGCATCCAGGCAGTAGCCCCGGCGGGGGAGGGCGGCGATGGGATAGCCGCTCTCCCGGAGCTGGGAGATGGCCTTCCACACGGCGTTGCGGCTCACCTGGAGCCGCTGGGCCAGGGCCTCCCCGGAGAAATAGGTCCCCCGGTGGGCCTCCAGCTGGGCCAGGACGCGGTCTTTCACTTGCATGGCAGGTCAGCTCCTTTGCGGGATGGGATCATCCTTTCACATACTTCCCCACCCGCCGGGCCACCAGCAGGGCCAGGGCCAGCTTCACCAGGTCGGGGATCACATAGGGAAACACGCACAGGGTCAGGGCCCCCAGAAAGGTGCCGGCGCTCCCGCCGCCGGCGTACACCTGGAGGAACCAGAAGGTGCCGAAGGCATAGCACACCACCAGGCCCAGGACCATGGCCAGGGCCATGACCTTCTGCCCGGACCCCAGCCGGGCGGTGAGGCCCCAGTACACCAGGGCCGAGACCAGAAAGCCCACCAGATATCCCCCGGTGGGCCCCAGGAGGGTGCCGGCCCCGGCGGCAAAGCCGGCGAACACCGGCAGCCCCACCAGCCCCAGCAGGAGATAGACCCCCACCGCCAGGGTGCCCCGCTTCCCCCCCAGCAGGCCCAGGGCGGCAAAGACGGCAAAGGTCTGCATGGTGAAGGGGACGGGCCCGATGGGCAGGGTGATCCAGGCGCAAATGGCCATCAGGGCGGCCATCAGGGCCACGTAGGCCAGGTTCATCACCCGGCTGTGGGTAAAGGGTACGGGCATAGGAAACCCACCTCATTTCGGAAAAAGATGAGGTGAGTATACCATGGGGATCTTCGATTGTCAACCAATTATTTATCTTCGGGTGACGTTTCGCTGGGCTTCCGGAGTTTGTCCATATGGTTGAGCACCGCCTGGGCGCACTGGCCGGTGAAGAAACCGGTGACGATCCCCGACAGCAGCAGCACCGGGGCATACACGGCGATGGACACCGTGCCGGAGACGAAGATGGCCACCGCCAGCTGCCCGGCGTTGTGCCCCAGGGCGCCGAAGATGCTCATCACCCAGATGTGCTTCCGGCTGGTGACGGGTTTCAGCAGGCACATGATCACCCAGCACAGCACCCCGCCGGCCAGGCTGTAGAGCATGGCCATGACGTTGCCCACGATGAGGTTGCCCAGGACGATGCGCACCAGGAGGATGGCCCCGGCCTCCCGCCGGCCCAGGGTCCAGATGGCGAAGAGGGTGATGACGTTGGCCACCCCCAGCTTCACCCCGGGGATGGCGATGGGGAGGGGGATCTGGGCCTCGATGAGGAAGACGATCATGGAAATGGCCGTGAGCATGGCCATGGTGGTGAGTTTTTTGACGTTCATTCAGGTCACTCCGTCCAGCTGGGGGGCTGTTTCGTTGGCGATGACCTCCACCACCAGCCCGTTGGGCAGGCAGACGATGGGGTCTCCGGTCTGGCTGGTGGCCCCGTGGCGCACGCAGACCTGGTCGGGGCAGCTGGCCTGGGTCACCTGGACGGCGCCGTCCTGGATGACCACCTCGTTCCAGCCGCCGTTGTCGCTTTCAAACCGGAGGGTGGCGGGCTCGTCCAGGGGATAGGTCCCCACCACCTCCCCGCTCTGGGTGACCTGGACCAGGCCGCCGGTCTCCTGCCGGCTGCGCAGGATGAGCAGGGCCGCCACGCACAGGGCGGCGATGCACAGGATCAGAATAAGCCAGAACCGCAGGGGTTTGCCGGCGGAGGGGGAAGCCATGGGGATCACCTCGAAACGCAGGTTGAATACCCCCTTATCTTACTGCAATCGGGGGAGAATAGCAAGGGTTTTGTCCCCGCCCGGCCCTGGGGGCCGGGGGTTCCCCCTTGACTGTCCCCCCATAGGGAGTATAATAAGGTAACAACCCCCACCGCAAGGAGGCGACCGCCATGGCAGCACCCAAGAAACCCTTCTTCCAGCGCCACCCGGGCTTTGACCTGTACAGCCTGTTCTGGCTGCTCCTGTTTTTGATCCTGGCCGCCCTGGGGCGCTTCTTCCTCCCCCTGTGGATCCCCGCCGCGGTGGTGCTGGTTTACCTGATCATCCGGCTGCTGTCCAAGAACCAGGAGAAGCGCCAGGTGGAGAACGCCCGCTTCCTGGCCCTGGTCCAGTCGGTCTTCCGCTGGTTCCACCGGCGGAAGCAGATCCAGTCCGACCCCCAGTACTACTACTTCCAGTGCCCCACCTGCGGCCAGTCCATGCGCCTGCCCCGGGGCCTGGGGAAGGTGGAGGTCACCTGCCGCTCCTGCTCGGCCCATTTTCTGGTGCAGTCCTAAATGGGAAAGAACGCTCCCCCGCAGGCCAAACCCGCGGGGGAGCGTTTTTCCATGTTCCAAGCAGGACAAGGCCCCGTTCACTGCTCTGCCGGCCGGCCGCAGATGGGGCAGCGGTCCCCCTCCGCCCGGTACCAGGTGCCGCAGGCGGGGCAGTGGTGCATGGCCGGGACCTCCCCCGGCAGGTGGGGGTCCGCCGGCGGGGCGGTGTGGGCCGTGGTCTGGGCGGCAGATTGGGCCTTGGGGGGCTCCCGCCGGGCCTCGTCGGGCATCAGGCGGTCCAGCTTCTGGCTGATCTCCCGGGTGGTCTTCACCTGCATCACCGCCAGCAGGAGCAGTTCGTAGAACACCCGCAGCAGGATGGGGCCCACCACCAGAATCACCAGGCCCAGGACGATGCGCCCAAACCCGGCGAAGAAGCCGTTGAAGAAGACCACCACCCCGTAGAGCACCGTGAGGCAGGTGAGAAAGACATAGATCACCTGAAGGAGCTTCTCGATCATCAGGGTCTTGGGGGTGAACAGGTCATAGAGCAGCTGGAGGAAGGCGGACAGCTTGCCGTCCTTGTGCTTGGGCAGCACCAGCGCCACCAGCAGGGCGGTGATCACCACCGCCAGCACCAGAATGCCCAGCACCCCGGCGGTGTAGTTGTAAACGGTATAGTCGTTGTAGTAATACATGGCAGCATCCCTTTCTTTCTGTCTGTGGCGCCCTCAGCGCCCCTGGGTCTGGTAGAGGTCCCTCCGCCGGCCGGCCAGGATGGGGATCTGGGCCCGGTACTTGGCCAGGTCGTTCAGGTCGATGTCCACCACCCGGACCCCGGGCTTCTCGTCCAGCTCGGTGAGGATCTCCCCCCAGGGGTTGCACACCAGGGAGTGGCCATACGCCACGTAGGAGGCCCCCTCGTCCCGGGCGGGGGAGCAGCCGGCCACGAAGCACTGCTGGTCCAGGGCCCGCATCCGGAAGGCCAGGTCCCAGTGGATGGGCCCCGTGGTCATGTTGAAGGCGGCGGGCACCAGGATGAGCTGGGCCCCCCGGTCCCCCATCACCCGGAAGAGCTCGGCAAAGCGGATGTCGAAGCAGATGGCAATGCCCAGCTTGCCCAGGGGAGTGTCCACCACGGTGATCTGGTCCCCGGCGGTGAGGGTGTCGGACTCCTTGAACCGCTGGCCCCCGGGCACGTCGATGTCGAAGAGGTGGACCTTCCGGTGGCGGGCCACCTCCTCCCCCTCCGGGGAGAAGAGGTAGCAGGTGTTGTACACCTTTCCCCCCTCCAGCTCCGGCACGGAGCCCCCGGCCAGCCAGAGGCCCAGCTCCCGGGCCATCCGGGCCAGGAACTGCCAGCTCTCCCCCCCAGCAGGCTCACCATAGACGGGGAAGCAGGGGTTTTCATAGGGGCAGTTGAACATCTCCGGCAGCAGAGCCAGGTTGGCCCCCTGGTCCGCCGCCTGGCGGAGGGCCGCCTCGGCCAGGCGGAGGTTCTCCCCCTTGTCCCGGGTGACCCGGGTTTGGCACAGGCCCAGTCGGATTCCCATGGGCAGGCTCCTTTCCTCCCCGGCCCGGGGCCGGGGCGTTGGTTTCTGGTTTGACTGTACCACATTTTTCCCCCCAGCGCAAGGGAAGGATGGCCCCAAAGGCCCCGCCCCCTTGCGCCGGGGCGGATTTGCGACTATAATAAGGGCGTAACCCCTCGACAACTTCCGCGCCCAGCCGCCGTTTTTCCGGCAGGGCCGGCGGGTTTCGTTTGGAAAGGAGTCCTTCGTTCCATGTCTCCCTCCCCCACCCGGGGTCAGCTGGCCTTTGTGCTGGGCAGCGTCGCCCTGGCCCCTCTGGTTGCCCTGTACGCCACCCAGGTGGTGTGGCTGCAGAGTTTGTGGGACCCCCTGCCCTGGATGGCCGCCCACGGCAAGGCCGTGGGGCTGTTCTGGGGGGTGTTTTCCGGCCTGAGCCTCACCCTCTACGGCCTGTTCCGCCGTCTCTTCCCCGCCTATCTGCCGGAAGTGGCGGTGTTTATGGGGGTGGCCGTCACCAGCCGGTATAAAATGAACATCAACGGCGCCCCCCTCCAGCTCAGCGACTTCACCTTCGTGGGAGATCTGGGGGAGGTCACCGGCTACGCCGCGTCCCAGCTCATCCCCTCGGTGAGCATGGTTTTAGGGGTGGCGGTGGCGGCGGTGCTCACCGAGACCCTCCGGTGGAAGGAGACCTGGCGCCCCTCCCGCCGGGCCGGGCTGGCCATCAGCGCCGCCGGCCTGGTGCTGCTGGTGATGGCCCTCCTCCCCGTGGGCCCCCTGCAGAAGGCCGCCCTGGCCCTGGACGGGGATAGCCCCGACCAGGCCGTCCGGAACCAGCGCACCGGGGTGGTGCTGGGGATCTACGCCGCCTGGTCCCAGCGGGCCCAGGCCATTCAGGCCGGGGAGGACCCCCAGGCCATCCAGCTGGCGGAGGCCTTCCGGGCCGACGCCCTCTCCCCCGGCGCCCCCGCCCCGGAGGGCAGCCCGGACATCGTCTTTATCACCTCGGAGAGCTTCTTCGACGTCACCCGCCTGCCGGGGCTCACCTTTGCGCAGGACCCCCTGCCCAACTTCCACTGCCTGGCGGAGGATGCCACCAACGGCCGGTGCCTGTCCAACAACTACGGCGGAGGCACCGGAAACGTGGAGATGGAGCTCTTCACCGGCCTCACCGCCTCCCGCCTCCGGGAGGGGGACACCCTCACGGCCCTGGAGGAGGGGACCTATGCCCGGCTCCCCACCACCGTGCGGCAGCTGAAGCAGGCGGGGTACGCCACGGAGTTTGTCCACGGCCACAACAACGCCCTCTACAACCGCTCGGTGACCCACCCCGCCATCGGGTTTGACACCGTGGCCTTCCTGGAGGACTTCCTCACCCAGGGGGAGGCCTGCGGGCCCTATCTCTCCGACGTCTCCTTCGCCCAGGAGCTCATCGCCCGGTACGAGGCCCGGGACCCGGAGCAGCCCCTCTTCCTCTACGGCCTGTCCATGGAGAACCACCAGGGCTACACCCCGGAAAAGTACGGGGTTTCCTCGGGTTTTCCCGCCCAGAGCGACCGGCTCTCCCAGGAGGACCTGGCCATCCTGGACGCTCTGGTGATGGGCCTGCACCACGCCGACGCGGCCCTGGGGCTGCTCATCGACTACTTCTCCCAGGTGGACCGGCCGGTGATGCTGGTTTTCGTAGGGGACCACCTCCCCTCCCTGAACCTGGCCGACGGGACCTCCCTGTACACCCGCCTGGGGGTCTCCCCCACAGAGGACGCCACCGACTGGGACCCGGCCACCCTGATGGAGATCCTCTCCACCGACTACCTCATCTGGACCAACTACGAGACCCAGCCCGCCCCGGACCGGATGGAGAGCTGCACCTTCCTGGGCCTTCACGTCCTCCAGCGGGCGGGGATCCCCCTGAACCAGTACTTCACCTGGCTGGACCAGGAGGTGGCCAGCCGGATGCTCTTCACCCGGGGCAAGCTCTTCGTGGACGCCGCCGGGGCGGGGACCTATGCCCCCTCCCCAGAGGACCGGGACATGCTGGCCCTCTACACCGCGGTGGAGCGAAACCTGCTCTACCCCAGTTCCTAAGTTTTCTCGAGCACTGATTTCTTTGCGCAAGGAGGTCTATCCCATGTCTGACAGCAAACCCATTTCCCAGGACACCCACCGGGACGCCCTGCTGGAGGAGGCCGTCCAGGTCCTCAACCGGTACACCCATTTCTCCTCCACCCACCGGGTGACCTTTGCCCGGGCGGGGGACCGGCTCACCGCCCACCTGGAGCGGGCCGACGGCACTCCCATCCCCCAGAGCGACACCCCCCTGGACCGGAAGCTGGCCCACCTGAAGGACCAGACGGTGGTCATCCGCCCCTTCTTCCTCCCCATGGCCAACAGCCCCTGGGAGGAGGAGGCCGCCAACGCCGTCCCCGCCCTGGACTTTGACTACGCCGCCGTGCTGGGCTACGGCCTGGACGGGGAGGGGAAGGCCTTCCTGAAGGCCGTCTACTTCCTCCCCACCGACGCCCTCATCGAGGGCCAGGCCCCGGGGGAGGATGGCCTGTGGCACTTTCCCCTGGCCACCTACTACGTCCACCACCTGAGCCTGGACCCCCGGAAGAACTTCGCCCGCTTCCTCTACCTGGCCGAGCGAATGACCGAGGCCCTGGAGTATCAGTACGACAAGATGGGGTATTTCTACAGCAATCCCCCCGCCCAGGGATGACCCCTGCCGGGGACAGCCGGGGCGCGCCCAGCCGGGCGCGCCCCGTTTTGCTACCCTTTTCCAGGGCACTTTACGCAGATTTAACCATCTTATAACAATTCTCCCGGGAAACACGGTGGAAACCTTGGGCAAGATGTCGTATACTAGGGGCAGATCCTGCGGCGGCGAACCTTCCGTCCCGGCGCCGCGGAAATCTGAAACAATGGAGGATTGTGCAAATGAAACACTGGAAGAAAGCATCCGCCCTCTTCCTGGCCCTGGTGATGGCCCTTTCCCTGGCCATTCCCGCCGGCGC
>DXDK01000130.1 GCA_019115545.1 Candidatus Evtepia faecavium | reverse complement strand
GAGGGCGAAGGAGACCACCACCCCCTCGGACACCCGGAGGGTGTCTCCCCCCTCCAGGGCCACCGACCAGGGTTTGCCCGGCTGGGGGGGCGGGAGGAGTTTCTCAATCCTCATCGTCGTCGAAGTCGTCGGCGCTCACGTCAATGCCCTTGGGCACTGGGGCAGGGGCAGGCGCCGGGGCGGGGGGGACCTCCTGGGGGGCCCGGCCGGCGGCCCGGGCGGCCACCTTCCCCTGGTTGGAGAGGAGCTGGAAGGCGTTCTTCCGGATCTCCTCCTCCACCCGGTCGCAGAGCTCCGGGTTGTCCCGGAGGAACTGCTTGGCCGCGTCCTTGCCCTGGCCGATGCGCTCCTCGCCCATGGAGAACCAGGAGCCGCTCTTCTGGATGATGTTCAGCTTCACCGCCAGGTCCACCAGTTCCCCGTACTTGGAGATGCCCTCGCCATACATGATGTCGAACTCCGCCTCCCGGAAAGGGGGGGCGACCTTGTTCTTCACCACCTTGGCCCGGGTGCGGTTGCCGATGATCTCGGTGCCGGCCTTGATGGCCTCGATGCGGCGCACCTCAATGCGCACGGAGGAGTAGAACTTCAGGGCCCGGCCGCCGGTGGTGACCTCGGGGTTGCCGTACATGACCCCCACCTTCTCCCGGAGCTGGTTGATGAAGATCACCACGCAGTGGGTCTTGGCGATGGAGCCGGCCAGCTTCCGCAGGGCCTGGCTCATCAGGCGGGCCAGCAGGCCCACGTGGGAGTCCCCCATCTCCCCCTCGATCTCCGCCCGGGGGGTGAGGGCGGCCACGGAGTCCACCACGATGACGTCCAGGGCGCCGGAGCGCACCAGGGCCTCGCAGATCTCCAGGCCCTGCTCCCCGGTGTCCGGCTGGGAGATGAGCATGTTGTCAATGTCCACCCCCAGGGCCCGGGCATAGGCGGGGTCCAGGGCGTGCTCGGCGTCGATGAAGGCCACCTCGCCCCCCCGCTTCTGGGCTTCCGCCGCGATGTGCAGGGCCAGGGTGGTCTTGCCCGAGGATTCCGGACCATAGATCTCGATGATCCGCCCTCTGGGCACGCCGCCGATGCCCAGGGCCAGGTCCAGGGCCAGGGAACCGGTGGGGATGCTCTCCACCACCACCTGCTCGTTGGCCCCCAGGCGCATGATGGACCCCTTGCCGTAGGTCCGCTCGATCTGGGCGATGGCGGTCTCTAAGGCCCGCTTCTTGTCCGCGGCGGGCGTCGCGGTCTCTGTGGTAAGTCTCTTTCGCTCTGCCATATCTGTGTTACCCTTCCTCTTCCATGGTTTCGTGGAGCAGGTCGGGGACCTCCCGCTCCTTGGGCCGCTGGCCCTCCACCACCCGGTCGATGCCGCCGGTGTCCCGGGTGATGCGGATGTTCTCATAGCCGGCCTTCACCATCAGCCAGGCCACCTTTTCCGCCTGGCCGATGCCCACCTCGTACAGCAAATGCCCCCCGGGGCGGAGGGCGGGCTGCCACAGGTGGGTGATGGCCCGGTAGAAGTCTAGGCCGTCCTCCCCCCCGTCCAGGGCCAGCATGGGTTCAAAGTCTTTCACCGAGGGGTCCAGGGCGGCCAGGTCCCCGGTGGGGATGTAGGGGGGGTTGCACACCAGCACGTCAAACTGCCCCAAGGCATGGCTGGGGGGCTGGAGGGCGTCCCCCTTGAGATAGACCACCCGGCCGGTGAGCCGGTGGCGGCGGATGTTCCGCTTGCACAGCTCCAGGGCCCCGTCGGACAGGTCCACCAGCACCGCCCGGGTGTCCCGCAGCAGGGCGGCGGCGGTGATCCCCAGGCAGCCGGTGCCGGCGCACAGGTCCAGGATGCGGGTGTGGCCCGGGGTTTCCTTCAGGCGGTTCATGGCCAGCTGGGCCAGCATCTCCGTGTCCACCCGGGGGATGAGGGCCTCCGGATTGACGTAAAAGGGCAGGCCGCAGAAGGACCACTCCCCCACCAGATAGGCGATGGGTTCCCCCCCCAGCCGGCGGGCCAGGAGGGCCTCGGTCTGGGCGGCCACCTCGTCGGTGGTGAACAGGGAGATGTCCCGGTAGAGCTCCTCCGCCGTCTTCCCGGAGGCGGCGCAGAGGATCTCCCGGGCCTCCAGCTGGGCGGCCTCGACCCCCGCCCCGGTGAGGGCCATGCGGGTGTTCAGGTATAAGTCGTGATAGGTGATTGCCACCTTGCTCCCCCCCAATGCAACAGGTTTCCAAAGGTTGTGAGACAGGCCTGGGGTCACCAGGCGTCGGCCCCCTTCTTTTCCGGCAGGACCAGCTTCAGGGCGTGGATGGCCACCTCCAGCATGGAGTCGTCGGGCTCGAAGGTGGTGAAGTTCTGCATCCACATCCCCGGGGCGGACAGGGCCCGGGTCACCGGGTTGTCGTGGCGGCCGATGAAGCGGTTGATCTCATAGGTGATGGCCACCACAATGGGCAGCAGCACCAGGTGGAGGAGGATGCGCACCACCGGGTGGGCCGCCACGTCCCGGATGCCCGGCAGGGCGAAGACCACGCAGGAGGCCAGCACCGCCACCACGATGACCACGAACAGGAAGCTGGTGCCGCACCGGGGATGGTGCCGGGGCATCTGGCGGGCGTTGTCCACCGTGAGCTCCAGCCCCCGCTCGTAGCAGAAGATGGTTTTATGCTCCGCCCCGTGGTACTGGAAGGTGCGGTGGATGTCCTTCAGCCGGGAGCAGAAGTAGAGGTAAAAGAAAAAGATGACAAGCTTCACCACGCCCTCCAGGAGGTTGCGCAGCCACATGGGGGCGTCGGGGAAGAAGTACAGCAGGCCCGTGGTGCACAGGGTGGGGATGATGATGAACAGGGCGATGGCGAAGGCGATGCCCGCCGCCACGGCGATGCCGATGATCCACTTCATGAGCCCCTCGCTGCCAAAGCGCTTTTCCAGCCACTGCTCGAAGCGGGAGGGGGTCTCCTCCTCCCCCTCCTCGTCGGGGTAGAACTCCGCCGACCACATGAGGGCCTTCACCCCCTCCACCAGGGAGGCCAGGAAGTTCACCACCCCCCGGATGAAGGGCACCCCCAGGATGGGGTGGCGGTCCTTGATGAGTTTCAGCCGCTGTTCCTTGATCTCCAGGCCACCCTCCTGGTTGCGCACCACGATGGCCTGCTTCTCCGGCCCCCGCATGAGGATGCCCTCGATGAGGGCCTGGCCGCCGATGGTGGTGCGGAAGGCGCAGTCCTGGGCCTGGCCGCAGTTGGTTTCTTCTGGTTTCATAGTCACTCCTATCTGATTTTGCTGGGTGTTTCTGGGGCGATTGTAACAAACCCCAGGGGAAATTGCAAGAAGTCCGGGGAAATTTTTCGAACTTATGTTCCAATCGGTAGGCGAACCTCCACCAGGCAGCCCCCGTCCTCGTCCTCGGCGTTGGCGATGGTGAGCTCCCCGTTGTGCCGGGAGATGATCTCCTCGCACACCGCCAGGCCGATGCCGCTGCCCCGGGCGGTGGAACTTCCCTTGTAGAACTTGTACTTCACATTGGGCAGCTCCTCCGGGGGGATGCCGGGGCCATAGTCCCGGATGGTGATCACCACGTCCTCCCCCTCGGGGTCGGGGAAGATGGCCGTGTCGATGCGCTTGCCGGCCCCCCCGTGCTTGGCGGCGTTGTCCAGCAGGTTGCAGAACACCTGACGCAGCCGGTCCGGGTCCCCGGAGATGGGGGGGAACTCCTCCTCGCAGTCGGTGTGGTAGACGGCGATCCCCTTGGCCGCCAGGAACTCGTGGTAGGTATACACCGCGTCCTCCAGCTCGGCCTTGATGTCCATGGGCTCCATGGACAGGGTGAAGCGGCCGTCCTCAATGCGGGAGAAGTCCAGCAGTTCCTCCACCATCCCCGACAGCCGCCGGGCCTCGCTGGCGATGATGCCCATGCCCTTGCGCACGTCCCCCTCGTCCCGGGCCTCGCCGCTCATGATGGTCTCGGCCCAGCCGGTGATGGCGGTGAGGGGGGTGCGCAGCTCGTGGGAGACCGAGGAGAGGAACTCCGACTTCATGCTCTCTGCCTGCTTGATCCGCAGGGACATGTCGTTGATGGCGTCGGTGAGGTCCCCCACCTCGTCGTCGAACTTCTTCTCCACCTGGATGCCGTAGCTCCCCCCGGCGATCCGCCGGGCGATGCCGGTGATGTTCTTCACCGGGTCCACGATGGAGCGGACGAAGTAGATGTTGGAGACATACACCAGGATGAGGATGCTCACCGACAGGATCACCGCCACCAGGGTGAGGACCACCACCTGCCGGTCCACCAGGCGCATGGAGGTGGTGTAGCGGAGGATGCCCACCAGCTCCCCGTTGTACAGCAGGGGGGCGGAGACGGCGGTGATCCGCTCCCCGGTCTGGGGGAGCTTCCCCTGCCAGGGGGCGATGTCCCGGGTCTTCTGGACCTGGGCGATGTCCTCCGTGCCCGGCATGGTGCCCGAGAGGGTCAGGCCGTTGGAGGAGTAGATCACCGTGCCCCCGGGGTCCAGGAACTGCAGCTCCAGCCGGGTGCCGTCCTCAAAGGAGGAGACATAGTCCTGGGCAGTGGCCAGGTAGTCCTCCCCGCTGGTGTCGCCGCTGACGTTGCTGCTGAAGTAGTTGGCGGCCACCCGGGCCTTGCTCTCCATGTCGGAGAGGATGCTGCTGTCGTAGTAGTTGCGGGTGACCAGGGAAAAGGCCACCACCACCACCGCCAGGATCATCACCAGGATGCCCACGCTGTTGAGCAGCCACCGCTGGCGGATGCCCTTCATCCGGAAGCGGGGCAGGCGGGAGAGCTTCTCCCCCAGCGGTTTCAGTTTTTGGAACAATCCTCTTATTAAAACTCCCACTTATATCCGTACCCCCAAATGGTGGTGATAAAGGCCGGGCTGGTGGGCTCGTCCTCGATCTTCACCCGCAGCCGCCGGATGTTGACATCCACGATCTTCACCTCGCCCAGGTAGTCCTTGCCCCAGACGTAGCGGAGGATCTCCTCCCGGGAGAGGGCCTTGCCGGGGTTCTCCATGAACATCTTCATGATGCTGTACTCCACCTGGGTGAGCTTGATCCGCTGGCCGTTCTTCTCCAGGGTGCGCTTGCGGGTGTTGAGGACGAAGGGGGGCTGCTTGATCTCTCCGTCGTCCATCTGGTCCCCCCCGATGCGCCGGTAGAGGGCGTCGATGCGGGCGGTGAGCTCCGCCGGGGAGAAGGGTTTGGTCACGTAATCGTCCGCCCCGGTCATGAAGCCGGTGACCTTGTCCATCTCCTGGGTGCGGGCGGTGAGCATGATGATGCCGATCTTGGAGTTGCCCGCCCGGATGCGGCGGCAGACTTCAAAGCCATCCATGTCGGGGAGCATGATGTCCAGCAGGGCCACCCGGACGTCGGGGTTTAACCGCAGCTGCTCCAGGGCCTCCTCCCCGGTGGCGGCCTCGATGGTCTCGTACCCTGCCCGATTCAAGTTGATGACCACGAAGCCCCGGATGTTGGCCTCGTCCTCCAGAACCAGAATTTTCTTCATCCTTATAAACTCCTTCCGTGAAACGTTGGGTCACTCGCTGGTGTTCCAAGCTCCCGTGCTGGCGTGGAAGCAGCTGGTGAGGTTCTGCTCATCCAGGCCGCAGTCCCAGCCGCTGTCCAGAAACTCGGCGGTGTATATGGTGGTGGTATCCCCATAGAGGGTGAAGCGCTCGTTCTGTTTGGCCTGGCGGCCGCGGTCGCTGCCCATGAGGCAGCAGATCTCCAAATAGGGCTCCGGCTCGGCCTCCTCCTCCGCCCCCGGCGGGGTCCGGGCGAAGGTGACGCTGCGCACGCCGATGGTGGAGCTCTCCTGGCGGCACATGGCGATCTCCTCCCCCTGGATCCAGGCGTCGGGGATCTCCAGGTACCAGCCGTCGCCGCTGTGGTAGGTGGTCATCACCAGCTCCCGGGTGCCGTCGGGGGTATAGTGCATCCACTCCATCCACCAGAACTGGTCCACGGAGCTCTCCCCATAGGACGGCACCGGCGCGGCCACGGGGACCTCGATGAGGCCGTCCCCGTCGATGTCCTCCGGCTCCACCCCGGCGTAGTAGTGGAAGACCACGTCGCTGCGGCGGGTGACCTGGTCCAGGGCCAGGTTCTGCAGGCCCAGGCGCTCGTCCAGGACGAAAATGTCGGTGACCAGCACGTCCCGGCCGAAGAAGGAGGTGACGAAGAGGGCGGGCACGTCTTCCTCCAGCAGGCCGGCGGTCCAGGTGCTGATGTCGCTGGTCCCCTCGGACAGGGGGGCCGTGGCGGAGAGGATCAGGGCGCCGTCCCGGCTGTCGTAGTACTCGATGCGGGTGGTGCCCCCCTCCTCTGTCTGGGCCAGGATGACCTCCTCCTGGCCATCCCCGTCCAGGTCGGCGGTGAGGGCGCGGCTGTAGGTGGCCCGCATGATCTCCGTGGGCTGGCCGTCGGTGATGGTGTATCCCACCAGGGTGCGGAGGGCGGTCCCCACCTGCCAGCTGACCAGGATGTCGCACGCCCCGGCCCCGCCCAGGTCGACGTACTCGATGGACTCGATCTCGCTGCCCACCCCCTGGATGCGGGTGTAGACCTGGTACTCCCCCTGGTCATCCTGCTTGAAGACCACGATGCGCAGGGGGGCGTCTCCCTCCGGATCCCGGAAAAAGACCACCGCCTCCTGGATGTCGTCCCCATCCACGTCCACCAGCTGGATGGTCTGGCGGTTCTCCCCGCTGAGGGGGGCGATGAACTCCCCGTCCCCCTTCTCCTGGTTGATCTTGGCCTGGAGGTTTACATAGGCCTCGGAGGATTTGGGCAGGGCGTACATCTCGTCCACGCTGCCAAACACGCAGCCCCCCAGCCCCAGCAGACACAGCGCCAGGACCAGGCAGAGCAGCACCCGTTTTGCCATGGGGCGGCCTCCTTCCCCGGGGGCCGGCAGGGCCGGCTTTCCCGCATAATTTCTAGTATTTTATCATACCACATTTCCGCCGGTTTTCCTACGGCTAATTTGCAATTTGCCACAGAAAAACTCTTGCCAAGACCGGGAAGCTGTTGTATAATCAGTTGCGATTTCCCACGCCGGTGTGATGGAATTGGTAGACGTAGTGGACTCAAAATCCACCGCTGGCGACAGCGTACCGGTTCGAGTCCGGTCACCGGCACCA
>DXDK01000129.1 GCA_019115545.1 Candidatus Evtepia faecavium | reverse complement strand
AAAATATTTTCCGAATATGCGTTTCCAAATCTGGTCTGGTGCACTTTTGCCAGAAAGAGACCGTTCCAGAGGGCACGCAACCCAAAAGATGGAGCGAGCCCCAGCGAGCGGTTTTATTGTCGGGGGTGCAGGGGGTTCCCCCCTGCGACTCTTTGCGTCCGGGCTTTCTCTTAGAGAAAGCCTGGATCCCCGCCCCGGATAGGGGCGGGGGACCACGCCGCAGGGGCTAACCTGCGATGGACCCAACGGTACGGCGTCCCGACGCCGCCCCCCAGGCCATCCCCAGGCCACGAAAAAGCGCGCACCGAAACGGTGCGCGCTTTGCCGTCTCCTCCCCTCAGTCCTCGGGGAAGAGCAGCTGAATGATGTGCTTGGCGTCCGCCCCGCCGGCCAGCAGGGCCCCCCGGCAGGACTTGCAGTAGCAGACCACCTTGTCCGTGGTGAACTGCTTGCAGTAGTCGTTGAAGTAGGCCTGCCGCTCCTCGGGCTCCATGGGGTGGAACATGTGTCCCCCCTCCTCCACGTACCGCTTGGGGGCCAGCTTGGCGTTGCTGGGGTTGCAGGAGGCGGTGAGGTTCATGCCGCAGAAGGTGGTCTTCTCCCGGTTCTCCGGCAGCTCCACCACCTGGATGTTCATCTTCCCCAGCAGGGAGCGGATGGCCTTGTGGACGTTGGGCCGGTCGGCGGCCATCCAGCAGTCCTGGAGGGTCATCTTCTCCCCGTGATAGTCGGGGAAGGGGAAGCTGGGGTCGCTGTCGATCATCTCCCAGACAAACGCGATCTCTCCGGGGTCGCCGCTCTCCGAGACGATGTTGGCACAGTTGTTGCACACCACCAGGGCGGTGTCGCTCTGGGTGGCCTTGCCGTGGTCCACCCGGCAGCAGCCCACGGTCTCCACCGCCCCCTTGGACTGGATGTACTCCGCCAGCTTCTTGCTGGCCTCGGGATAGTCCTTCTTCACCTGACATCCGGGGAAAAATAAGGTTGCCATGATACGTTTCCTCCTACACAAAAAGTTCTGATCTATGGTTTCTGCCCCCGCCCGCCGGCCGGCGAGGGGGACAGGGCGGTCAGCCCTTCCGCTTGGCCTCCTCGGCCAGGGCGATCTGCAAGGCCTTGGAGAGCTGGTCCGGGCAGGACGTGGCCTTGTACCCGCAGCGGATGCCCTGGAGCCGCTCCACCGCCTCCTGGGCCTGCATCCCCTCCACCAGGCGGGAGATGCCCTGGGTGTTGCCGGAGCAGCCCCCGATAATCTCCACCTTCTGGATCACGCCGTGGTCAAGCTTCACGTTCATCTGCTGGGAACAGACGCCCTTGGTCTTGTACTGAATGGTCAAAGCACGCCCACCTCCTTTCCGGGATGATTTCGTCGCAGAGAACATCTTACCAGAGAAGGCAAAAAAATGCAAGGCGGCCGCCCCGATGGCAGGCCTGCGAAAGATTCCCGGGGCTTTTTCGGGAAAAAACGGCCATAGTAACCCTGCGCGCGGTTTCGCCGCCAGGCGGAGACCGGCGCGCGCTTGCAGCACTTGCGCAAGGGAGGTGATTGCTTGCAAGAAACAAGACCCTATCCCGGCACCCGGGGGAGCTGGCTCTTCCGGGCCCTGCTCCTGCTGGCCGCCGTGGTGATGGCGGCCCTTGCCCTCTCCCCCGCCGCCCAGGCAGCGGAGGAGGCGGAGGACGGCGCCCACTACGTGGTCCCCCTGGGGAAGGCGGTGGGCATCAAGCTCTTTGCCCAGGGGGTGCTGGTGGTGGGGCTGTCTGACCTCACCACCGACCAGGGGCTCTCCTCCCCGGCCCAGGCCTGCGGGCTGCAGCCGGGGGATGTGATCACCCACATCAACGGCACCCAGGTGAGCTCCATTGAGCAGGTCCAGGAACTGCTCCAGGACCTCCAGGGCCAGGAGATGGCCCTCACCGTCACCCGGGACGAGGCCACCCAGACCCTCACCGCCCGGGCCGCCCGGTGCAGCGACGACGGCCAGTATAAGCTGGGCGCCTGGATCCGGGACTCCATGGCCGGCATCGGCACCCTGACCTTTGCCGACCCGGAGACCGGCCTGTTCGGCACCCTGGGCCACGGCATCAACGACGTGGACACGGCGGTGCTGATGAAGCTCCAGTCCGGGGCCATCACCCCCGCCTCGGTGGCCGGGGTGACCAAGGGACAGAACGGCCGCCCCGGGGAGCTGCGGGGGACCTTCTCCGCCAGCCAGACCCTGGGGACCCTGTATGCCAACACCCAGAGCGGGGTGTTCGGCTATCTCCAGGACCCGGAGGCCATCACCGGCACCCCGGTGCCGGTGGCCGAGGAGGACGAGGTCCACACCGGCCAGGCCACCATCCTGTCCAA
This sequence comes from Candidatus Evtepia faecavium, assembly GCA_019115545.1. Taxonomy (GTDB): domain Bacteria; phylum Bacillota; class Clostridia; order Oscillospirales; family Oscillospiraceae; genus Evtepia; species Evtepia faecavium. The sequence continues at coordinate 3,489 of DXDK01000129.1, read as the reverse complement.
CGTCTCCGGCACCCAGGTGGAGGAGTACACCGTGGAGATCCTCAAGGTCTATGACGACAGCAAGGACGCCCGGGACCTGATGCTTCGGGTCACCGACCAGCGGCTGCTGGAACAGACCGGGGGCATCGTCCAGGGGATGTCCGGCTCCCCCATCCTCCAGGACGGGAAGCTGGTGGGGGCTGTGACCCACGTGCTCATCGACCACGCCGACCGGGGCTACGGCATCCTGGCCCAGAACATGCTGGACCAGGCCGCCCAGTCCCAGCAGGCCTGACGCCCCCCCGGCAGCCCTTGGGCTGCCGGGGTACTTATCCGCCTTGACGGGGCCCGGCCGCCATGATACACTGGAAAAAACCAACGATTTTGGAGGTGTGTTCCATGGCAGGAAAGAAACTGGCTTCCCTGGCCCTGGCCGTCGTTCTGGCCCTCTCCCTTCTGGTCGTTCCCGCGGGGGCGGCGGGGAATGGGGTGGGGGTCCTCCTGGACGGGGTGCCCGTGGCCTATGACGACAACTACGGCTACCCCTTCCTGGACAGCGCCGGGCGCACCCAGGTCCCCTTCCGGCGGACCATGGAGACCTTCGGCTGCACCGTCTCCTGGGACAACGAAAACCGGGTGGCCATCGCCGAGAAGGACGGCGTCCGGGTGGAGGTCCCCATCGGCCAGGCCTATCTGCTGCGCAACGGCCAGCGGGTGGACCTGGACACCGTGGCCCAGATCCGCAACACCCGGACCTTCCTCCCCATCCGCCCGGTGGTGGAGGCCTTCGGGGCCGCCGTCACCTGGGACGGGGGCAACCGCCAGGTGCTGATCACCACCGGGGCTGACCTGGTGCGGGTCCACTTCCTGGACGTGGGCCAGGGGGACGCCGCCCTCATCGACTGCGGCACGGTAGAGGTCCTCATCGACGGCGGGGACAACGGCGCCGGGAAGGACGTGGTCGCCTACCTGGCCCCCTATGTGGACGGCGCCCTGGACTACGTCATCGCCACCCACCCCGACGCCGACCACATCGGCGGCCTGGACGACGTGCTGGAGGCCTACCAGGTGGGGGAGGTCATCGACAGCGGCCGCGCCTCGGACACCAAGACCTATGCCGACTACTGGGCGGCCGTCCAGGCCGAGGGGTGTACCTTCTCCTATGACACCGACCGGATCATCCCCCTGTCGGGGAACACCGTCCTGTCCATCCTGGAGACCGGGGACGACTGGGCGGACAGCAACGACTGCTCCGTGGTGGCCCAGCTCACCTGCGGGAACGTCCAGGTCCTCTTCACCGGGGACATGACCCAGGAAGTGGAGGCGGCCTCCCTGTCCCTCTTCGGGGACATCGACGTGCTGAAGGTGGGCCACCACGGCTCGGCCTCCTCCACCTCGCCGGCCTTCCTGGACGTGGTGCAGCCGGAGTGCGCCGTGGTTTCCTACGGCCTGGACAACCGCTACGGCCACCCCACCACCCAGGTCCTCCAGCGGCTGCTGGGCCGGGGACTCCCCGTCTACGGCACCGGGAAGAGCGGCCCCATCGTCCTCACCACCGACGGGTACAGCTACAGCTTCAACACCACGGTGACCCTCTCCCTGCGGGACGCGGGGAATGGGTGAGGGGCCTCCCCAAGGGCACAGAAGCGCCCTGCGCGTCCGCAGCCAAACCGGGGCTGCGGACGCGGGCTTTTCCCCCTCCGCCCCGGGTTTGCCCGGGGGCGGGAGCGATCCTTTTCCGCAGGTATCCTCTGGTTAAATTCCCGAAGACCCTCCCTGTTGATGGGTAGTTTCTACCCATTTCCCCCGACGGGATACGGCCTTTCCTTTGTTAAAAACATAAAAAACACCCCGTTTTTTCTTGCCTCTATCGGTAAAATGAGATATAATCATTGCAAGAATTTCCCATTCTTACATCCCGGTGCCCCGAGGACCCCTCCCGCCGGCGCCCTACGGAAAGGAACGTGATCTACCGTGGATACCATGCAAATCATCGCCATCATCATCTTCCTTGCCACCATCATCACCGTGATGACCGAGAAGGTCCACCGGGCCGTGGCCGCCGTGGTAGGCGCGCTGCTGCTCATCCTCACCGGGGTGCTCACGGTGGAGTCCGGCTTCTCCTACGTGGACATCAACACCATCGGCGTGCTCATCGGCATGATGCTCTTCGTGGCCATCGTCAAGAACTCCGGCATCTTTGAATACATTGCCATCAAGGCCGCCAAGATCGCCAAAGGCCGCCCCTGGCCCCTGATGCTCCTGCTGTGCGTCATCACGGCGGTGCTGTCCGGGTTTCTGGACAACGTCACCACGGTGCTCCTCATCGGCCCCATGACCCTGGCCATCACCAACATGCTGAAGACCAGCCCCGTGCCCTTCTTCATCACCCAGATCATGTCCTCCAACATCGGCGGCACCGCCACCCTCATCGGCGACCCCCCCAACATCATGATCGGCAGCGCCGCGGGGCTGAGCTTCCTGGACTTCGTGGCCAACACCGGCCTGGCGGTGGTCTTTGTCCTGGCGGCCATGCTGGTGTGCTTCTACTTCATCTACGGCCGGAAGCTCCACGTGGAGGCCGAGGCCATGGCGGAGGTCCTCCAGCTGGATGAGAACAAGACCATCAAGGACCGCCCCCTGCTCATCAAGAGCGTGGTGATGATCGTCATCGTGGTCTTCGCCTTCATCTTCCACTCCCAGCTGCACCTGGAGTCCTCCACCGTGGCCCTCACCGCCGCGGGGATCATGCTCCTCATCGGCCGGCAGGACGTGGAGGAGGCCATCGCCGGCGTGGAGTGGTCCACCCTGATCTTCTTCACCGGCCTGTTCATCGTGGTGGGCGGCCTGCAGGAGACCGGCGTCATCCAGATCGTGGCCAACACCCTGGTGGACATGACCGCCGGCCACATGACCCTCACCATCCTGCTGATCCTGTGGGTCTCGGCCATCATCTCCGCCTTCCTGGACAACATCCCCTTCGTGGCCACCCTCATCCCCCTGATCCTCACCATGGAGAGCAGCGGCGTGGACGTGGCGCCCCTCTGGTGGGCCGTCTCCCTGGGCGCCTGCCTGGGCGGCAACGGCACCCTCATCGGCGCCTCGGCCAACGTGGTCCTCTCCGGCATCAGCAACCGCCACGGCTTCCCCATCACCTTCGGCAGCTACTTCAAGGTGGGCTTCCCCCTGATGCTGCTCTCGGTGGGCATCTGTACCGTCTACATGCTCCTCCGGTACTGCTGAGGAGCTTAGGGCCCCCGGTCCCCTTCCCCTGGGCGCCCCACACATTGGAAAAGGAGCGTTGATATGAGCGTATCTACTTTCAGCAGCGATTTCGTCCACACCGCCCTCACCCAGATGGGCGCCAGCCAGATCAAGGTGGTCAGCGGCAAACAGATGGTGGCCACCTTCGACCTGGGCGACGGGCTGGACCTGGTCTACGTCCTGTCCGTGAGCAACGAGAACAAATGCTTCCTCCAGCGGGCCCGGCCCTACCCCATGGTCCACGGC
>DXDK01000128.1 GCA_019115545.1 Candidatus Evtepia faecavium | reverse complement strand
GCCCTTTGGGGGGAGAAAGAAGTACGGCCTGAAGGCTGCACGTCGCGCTCCCCAGTTCTCCAAGCGCTGAGATTTATTGCTGCGCTTCAAAAATGCCGCCCAACCGGGCGGCATTTTTTGTTCTCTTCCAGGGGCCCATTGCCAGCCGGGGCAAAAGGGGATATACTAATCCCATACCATACCAAAGAAGGGAAGTGACCCCATGACACAGCAAGCCCATCTCAGCGACGCCTTCCCCCTGGCCAACGGCGTGGCCATCCCCTGCCTGGGCTACGGCACCTGGCGGATGCAGGACGGGCCGGAGACCGTGGCCGCCATCCAGACCGCCCTCTCCCTGGGCTACCGCCACATTGACACCGCCGCCTACTACCGCAACGAGGCCAGCGTGGGCCGGGCCCTCCGGGCCAGCGGCCTGCCCCGGGAGGCGGTCTTCCTCACCAGCAAGGTTTGGAACACCGACCGGGGCTATGCCCCAACCAAGGCCGCTTTCCAGGCCACCCTGGACCGCCTGGGCACCGATTACCTAGACCTCTACCTCATCCACTGGCCCGCCGCCGCCAACCGCTTCGATGACTGGGAGGCCATCAACCGGGACACCTGGCGGGCCATGACGGAGCTCTACCAGGCCGGGAAGATCCGGGCCATCGGGGTGTCCAACTTCCGCCCCCACCACCTGAAGGCCCTGCTGGAGACCGAAGTGCCCCCCATGGTGGACCAGATCGAGTTCCACCCCGGCTGCCAGCAAGGGGAGACCCTGGCCTTCTGCCGGGAGCGGGGCATCCTGGTGGAGGCCTGGAGCCCCCTGGCCCGGGGCCGGGTGCTGGACCACCCCCTCCTGGTCTCCCTGGGGAAGAAGCACGGCAAGACCCCCGCCCAGATCTGCCTGCGCTGGTGCCTGGACCAGGGGACCCTCCCCCTGCCCAAGTCGGTCACCCCCGCCCGGATGGCGGAGAACGCCGGGATTTTCGACTTCGCCCTGGACGAGGCGGACCTGGCCGCCGTGGCCGCCCTGCCTCCCTTCGGGGGCTCCGGCCACGACCCGGACCGGCTGGACTTCTGACCCCTTGCCTTTTCCCCTCAAGGGCGGTATACTATACCTATTCCAACCCACCCCCAAGAGAGGAAGGCGACGGCCTATGTTCGGACGGAAATCCAAGCGGACGCAAAAGCGGGAGGAGCACCAGAAGGCCCTGCGGGAGGGGCTCATCTTCTGGCTGCCCGGAGGTTCCTCCCGGATCGACGTGTACCTGGACTACTGCGTCATCCGCTGCCTGGGCAAGACCAAGATGAAGGAGAAGGAGCGGGAGATCCCCTTCACCTCCATCCGGGACGTGATCTACACCCCCGCCACCGTCAGCCGGATGGCCAGCCTCCAGCTCATCACCAAGGAGATGCCCGACGTGAAGCGGAGCTACTGGTACGCCTATGAGAACAACCTGGTGGTGGTCCACCCCGGCAACGAGACCCTGGCCCAGAAGATCCGGGCCTACATCCTCAACCCCAAGGGGTCCGACGTGGTCCCCCCGGAGTTCCTCAGCCAGCTGAAGAAGGAGCGGAAGGAGGCCCGGCGCAAGGCCGCCGAGGAGGCCGCCCGGGCGGTGGAGCTGGCCAAGGAAAAGGCCAAGCACCCCCCGGAAGGGGAGGACGACTCCAAGGAATGACCCCGCAAAAACCGATGGAACAACGAGCCCCAGCGGCAGACGCCGCTGGGGCTTGGTTTCGTGCCGGGAGAAAAACACCGCCCCCTCCGGCTTCGCCGGAGGGGGCAAAACACACGTTAGTAAAGTTGTTAAAACGAGCTCACCAACCCCGCTGCCGGGGCGGCGATCTTCTCCCGGGCGTCGGTGAGGAGGAGCTTGATCCGGTTCTCCTGGTTCACCCGGGAGAGGCTGGCGTCGTAGTCCAGGGGGAGGATGTGGGCCTGGGGATAGAGCTCCCGGAACCGCTGCAGGGTGCCCCGGCCCACGATGTGGTTGGGCAGGCAGCCGAAGGGCTGGGCGCAGATGATCCGGTCGTAGCCGCTCTCGATGAGCTCCACCATCTCCGCCGGGAGGTACCAGCCCTCCCCCATCTTCACCCCCTTGCTGAGGATGCGGGTGCCCTTCTCCTCCATCTGGTGATAGGAGGGGGGCGTGTGGAACTGGGGATAGTCCGCCAGGGACCGGGCCAGGGCCTTTTCATAGGCGAAGACGATTTTTCCCAGAAAGAGGCTCAGCTGCCGGCGGAACTGGCTGCCGCCGTAGAGCTCCCAGTCCACCGCCGGGCCGGCCAGGCAATAGTGGAGGAACCCCAGAAACCCGGGGAGCATGTACTCGCAGTCCTGCCCCTGGAGGAACTCCTCCAGCTGGTTGTTGGCAAAGGGGGAGTACTTCACATAGACCTCCCCCACGATGCCCACCTTCACCTTCTTCACCGCCCGGACGGGGACGGCGGCGAAGGAGCGGACCATCTTCTTCAGGTTCCCCTTCACCCGGCCCAGGCTGGCCCGGGCGGAGGAGAGCTCCTTCCCCAGCACCGCCTCCCACCGGCGGATGAGGGACTGGGTCTGTCCCGGTTGGGCCTCATAGGGCCGCACCTGGTTGCCCAGCAGGAGGAGCAGATCCCCATAGGTCACCGCCGCCAGGGCCCGGGCGCACATGGCGGGGGTCAGGGAGAAGCCGCTGTTCCGGGACAGGGTGGAAAAGCCCAGGGTGACGATGGGGATCTCCAGCCCCAGTTTGTCCAGGGCCTTGCGGAGGATCATGCTGTAGTTGGACGCCCGGCAGCCCCCGCCGGTCTGGAACTGCACCAGGGCCACCTCCTGGGGGTCATAGGCCCCGCTGGTGATGGCGTGCAGCTGCTGCCCCAGGGAGCAGATGGCGGGGTAGCACATGTCGTTGTGGATGTATTTCAGCCCGGCCTCCTTCACCTCCGCCCCGGAGGTGCGCAGGACCTCCACCCGGTACCCGCTGGCCCGGATGACGTTGGCCAGCAGCTCCATGTGGATGGGGAAGAGGTCTGGGATGAGCAGGGTGTGTTTCTTGCGGTCAAAAATGGGCGCGGCGTGGGTTGCGGCCATGGCGATCCCTCCTGAGGGAACCGGGCCCCCGAACCGGGGGCCCGTCACTGGTATCCTGTTCAAGATAACAGAAAATGGAAGGTTCGTCAAGGGGATGGCCTGCCAAAATCTGACAGGTTTTTCCCCGCCGCCGGGGAGAGCGCCGGCGGCGGGGCCTTGCCATTTCCCCCCAAAGCGGGTAGAATGGAGAAAAACCGCCGCCTGCCCCCGTCTGCCGGGGCCGGCCCCGCAAAGGAGAACAACGCCATGTACGACCTGCTCTTTTCCCCGGGGAGGATCGGCTCCCTCACCATCCCCAACCGCATCGCCATGACGGCGGCCTCCGCCTCCCTGTCCCAGCCCGACGGCACCATGACCGAGGACATGCTGGCCTATTACGAGGCCCGGGCCCGGGGGGGCGTGGGCCTCATTATCACCGAGATGGTGTGCGTGGACGAGGCCCGGGGGGTCCTCTTCCCCCGGGAACTCAACGCCGCCCGGGAGGAGAACATCCCCTCCTTTCGCCGCCTGGCGGACCGGGTCCACCCCCACGGGACCAAGATCTTCGCCCAGCTCTTCCACCCCGGGGCCAACGCCGACCCCAAGCTCAACCCCGGAGACCTCATCTCCGCCAGCCCCGCCCGGGGGAAGAAGCGGGGCCAGGCCCGGGCGGCCACCGTGGAGGAGCTGGAGGCCATCGCCGAACAGTTCGGCCAGGCCGCCCGCCGGGTGAAGGAGAGCGGCTTTGACGGGGTGGAGGTCCACGCCGGCCACCACTACTTCCTCCACAGCTTTTTAAGTCCCGTCACCAATCACCGGGAGGACCAGTACGGCGGCAGGTTGGAAAACCGCACCCGGATCCTCCGCCAGATCGTGGAGGCCATCCGGCGCACCTGCGGGGCGGACTTCCCCCTGATGTTCCGGGTGTCCCTGGAGGAGTACATCGGCAAGGACGGCTACCACGCTGACACCGGCATCAAGATCTGCCAGATGCTGGAGGGCTGGGGGGTGGACGCCATCAACGTCACCGCCTCCGGCACCGACAGTAAGCTCAGCCAGAGCGTGGAGCCCATGTACTATCCCCAGGGCTGGCGGAAGCACCTGGCCAAGGCGGTGAAGGGGACGGTGTCCATCCCCGTCCTCTCCGTGGCCCTGATCCGGGACCCGGCCTATGCTGAAAAGCTCCTCCGGGAGGGGGTGCTGGACTTTGCCGGCTCCGTCCGGGCCCACCTGGCCGATCCCAACTGGGCCGCCAAGGCCCGCACCGGGAAGGAGGAGGACATCCTCCCCTGCATCTCCTGCATGGCCTGCTTTGCCAAGTACGAGGAAGCCGGCCACATCACCTGCGCCGTGAACCCCGAGACGGGGTACGAGGCCCAGCTCCCCCCCCTCTCCCAGGACGGGGCGGGGCGGCTGGTAGTGGTCCTGGGCAGCGGCCCGGCCGGCCTGGAGGGGGCCTGGGTGGCCGCCCGCCGGGGCTTCCGGGTGGTCCTGTTTGAGAAGAGCCGCCACCTGGGGGGCCAGCTCCGCCTGGCCATGGCCACCCCGAGAAAGGAGAAGATCGGCTGGCTGCTGGACAGCCTCCTCCGCCGCTGCCGCCGGGCGGGGGTGGACCTGCGCACCGGCTGGGCCCCCACGGAGGAGGAGCTCCGGGCCCTGGCGCCCTATGCCATCCTGGACGCCACCGGGGGCCGGCCGGCCGTCCCCGCCTCCATCCAGGGGGTGGAGGAGAGCCCCCTGGTGTGCACCCCGGTGGAGATCATCACCGGCCAGCTGGACCTCCGGGAGGAGAGCATCGTGGTGGTGGGCTCCGGCATGACGGGGCTGGAGACCGCCGAGATCCTCTCTGACCGGGCGCGGAACAACGCCGTCCTGGTGCTGGAGGCCGCCCCCCGGGTGGCCCCGGGGGTGTACGGCTCCAACCGCAACGGGGTCACCTGGATCCTGGAGGGGAACAACGTGGTCCTCCTGTGTAACCGCACCCTCACCAAGGTGGGCCGGGACCGGATCTGGTTTACCGACAGCCAGACGGGGGAGGAGTACGTCTACCCCTGTGACCGGGTGGTGCTGGCCCTGGGCACCGCCCCCGCCCGCCCCTATGGGGAGGGGGTGCTGGAGGCCCTGTGCCCCACCGTCCTCCGGGTGGGGGACGCGGCCCAGGGGGGCCAGATCTGGGACGCCGTCCACGCCGGCTACCGGGCCGCCCGGAGCCTGTGAGGGGGTTCACAGTCCGGTCACCGAAATTTAACACAATCCTGCTGGAAGATTTTACGGCTCCGGGGTAGGATGTAACCTGAGAGAAGTATGTATCGTTTAAGACACGGGGCCCT
>DXDK01000020.1 GCA_019115545.1 Candidatus Evtepia faecavium | reverse complement strand
TGGAACACCGGCGGGGCCGTCAGGCCGCAGACGTGGACCATTTCCGGCAGGTGCTTGTGGTGGAGGGTGGTGCCATAGATCCGGGCCGAGGCGTGGCGGGGGTCCCGGTTGGGGTCCTGATACTCGGCGATGAGCTTCTTCCCCCCGCCGGTGTACCCCGTGAGGGAGTAGGCGCACAGGGGGTAGTCCTCCGGCAGCAGCCCCAGATGCACCAGGGGATACACCGAGGCGATGAACCCCGAGGCGTGGCAGCCGGGGTTGGCCACCCGCTTGGCGTGGATGATGGCCTCCCGGTGCTGGGGGGAGAGCTCTGGGAAGCCGTAAGCCCAGCCCGGGGCGGTGCGGTGGGCGGTGGAGGCGTCGATGACCCGGGTGTTGGGGTTGTCGATCATGGCCACCGCCTCCCGGGCGGCGTCATCGGGCAGGCAGAGAAACACCAGGTCGGCGGCGTTTAAGAACTTCTTCCGCTCCGCCGGGTCCTTCCGCTTGTCCTCGTGGATGGCGATCAGTTCAATGTCCTGGCGGGAGGCCAGGCGCTCCTCGATCTGCAGGCCGGTGGTGCCCTCCCGGCCGTCGATGAATACCACAGGTTTCATGCTTCACGCTCCTGGACGAATTTCTTCATGTTCTCATTCTCAATCTGCACTTTGACCGCCTCCGGGGCGGGCCCGCCGCAGGCCCCACGAAGCAGGCTTCGCGGGGACCCCCAAAGGGATCGGACTTGCTCGGCGGAAATGAATTCCGCCTGCGCCAAGGCCGCGTTCCGCGGCGCTTGTACGCGCCACCTGGCGCGCAGTCTACGGCGGCCCTTCATCTCTCCTCCCTTTCCGCGACAAACTGCTTCATGTTCTCAATCTGCACTTTGACCGCCTCCGGGGCCGGGCCGCCATAGACGTTCCGCCCGTTCACGCAGGTCTCCAGGGACAGGGCGTCGTAGACGTCGGCCTCGAAGTAGGGGGAGACTTTCTTGTATTCCTCCAGGGGTAGGGTCTCCAGGGAGTGGCCGGTGTCCACGCAGTGGCCCACCAGCTTGCCCACGATGCCGTAGGCCTCCCGGAAGGGCATGCCCTTCTTGGCCAGGTAGTCGGCGCAGTCGGTGGCAGAGATGAACCCTCCGTTGGCCGCCGCCCGCATGTTGGCCCGGTTGACGGTGAGGGTGTCGATCATGGCGGTGAACACGGGGAGACACAGCTCCACGGTGTCGATGGTGTCAAACACCGGCTCCTTGTCCTCCTGCATGTCCTTGTTATAGGCCAGGGGGAGGCCCTTCATCACCGTGAGCAGGGAGATGAGGGCCCCGTACACCCGCCCCGTCTTCCCCCGGACCAGCTCGGCCACGTCGGGGTTCTTCTTCTGGGGCATGATGGAGGAGCCGGTGGCGTAGGCGTCGTCCAGCTCGATGAAGTGGAACTCCCAGCTGCACCAGAGGATGAGCTCCTCGGAGAAGCGGGACAGGTGCATCATCAGAATGGAGCAGGCGGAGAGGAACTCAATGGCAAAGTCCCGGTCGGACACCCCGTCCAGGGAGTTATCCGTGGGCTTGGCAAAGCCCAGCAGCGCCGCCGTGCGGAACCGGTCCACCGGATGGGTGGAGGTGGCCAGGGCCCCGGAACCCAGAGGGGACTCGTCCAGCCGGGCCCGGCAATCCTCCAGCCGGGTAATGTCCCGGCGGAACATGTTGGCATAGGCCATCATGGCGTGGGCGAAGGTGATGGGCTGGGCTCGCTGGAGGTGGGTGTACCCCGGCATGATGGCGTCCAGGTTGGCCTCCGCCTGGCGGATGAGGGCCTTTTCCAGGTTCAGCAGCATCCCGGTGATGACGGGGATCTCCTCCTTCACGAAGAGGCGGAAGTCCAGGGCCACCTGGTCGTTGCGGCTGCGGGCGGTGTGCAGGCGCTTGCCGGTGTCCCCGATGCGCTCTGTGAGCAGCACCTCCATGTTCATGTGGATGTCCTCGCTGTCCTTGGTAAACGCCACCTTGCCCGCCTCGATCTCCTGGAGGAGGGTCTTCAGGGTGGCCACGATCTTCTCCGCCTCCTCCTTGGCGATGATCCCCTGCTCCCCCAGCATGGTGGCGTGGGCGATGGAGCCGGTGATGTCCTGGCGATACAGCCGGGCGTCAAAGGAAATGGAGGAGTTGAAGTCGTTGACCTTGTCGTCGGTCTCCTTGTGGAACCGGCCAGCCCATAGTTTCATAGACAAAAATCCTTTCCATAGAAACGGCGGCGAGCAGGACCCAAAGCGATCCTGCCCACGCCTGATCTTTCGTTGTCTTTCGCCCTGGGGCGAGCCTGCCGGCATCGGCAGGTGGTCCTTTCTGGACCAGCGCAGGTTGAAACCTGCCATGTGCTCCCCCGCCCCTGTCCGGGGCGGGGATCCAGGCTTTCTCTAGGAGAAAGCCCGGACGCAAAGAGTCGCAGGGGGACCCCCCCCCGCACCCCCTGGAAAAAACCGCTCGCTGGGGCTCGCTTCCTCTTTTGCGCTGGAGGAAAGCGCCGCGGTCTCTTTCTGGCAAAAGTGCACCAGACCAGATTTGGAAACGCCTATTCGGAGAAACAATTTTAACTGGACATTACTCTGTGAAAAAATCCAGTCTGAAAAAATCTCAAAAAAGAAAGTCTCCAAATCAGGGCCCGTAGGTGGGTCACAATAAAAACCACTGCCGTCTCGCTGCGCCGCTATCCCAAAAGATGGAGCGAGCGAGCAGCGAGCGGCCTTGAAAACCGGGGTCCAGGGGCAAAGCCCCTGGTGTTCTTTCCTCCATTTCTCACACGAGAAATGGAGGCCGCCGGCAGGCATCCCCCCCGGGGCGCTGCGCCCCGAGGTGGGTAAGAGCCCCCACCACCCGTAGGGTACGGAATAACGGGAGCGGGCCCCCGGCCCCACTTGGCAGGCAAGTTTTAGAGCTTGCCCAGCTCCCGGAGAGCCTGAACGGTGTCCGGCAGACCCCACAGGTTGATGAACCCGGTGGCGTCGCTTCCCCATCGGGCAGGCCCGATGGGGGCCCCTTCTTTCATTGCACTTGCGCGGGCGAAGTGAATTCGCCCTTGCGCCAAGGTTTTGCTGCGCAAAACGCTTGTACGGCGCACTTGCGCCGGGGACGACGCCTACGCGCTTACAGTTTCCCCAGCTCCCGGAGAGCCTGAACGGTATCCGGCAGACCCCACAGGTTGATAAACCCAGTGGCGTCGTCCTGGTTATAGTCGCTCTCCTCGAAGGTCACCAGGTTCTCGGAATAGAGGCTCTCGGGGGAGGTGACGGAGGCGGTGATGATGTTGCCCTTGTACAGCTTCAGCTTCACGGTGCCGGTGACGTGGTCCTGGGTCTTCACGGCGAAGGCCTGGAGGGCCTCCCGCAGGGGGGTGAACCACTTGCCGTTGTACACCAGGTCGGCGAAGTCCACCGCCAGCTTCTGCTTCATGTGCTTGGTGTCCTTGTCGATGGTGATCATCTCCAGCACCTCGTGGGCCCGGTAGAGGATGGTGCCGCCGGGGGTCTCGTACACCCCCCGGTCCTTCATGCCCACCAGCCGGTTCTCCACGATGTCCAGCAGGCCGATGCCGTTGGCCCCGCCCAGCTGGTTGAGCTTGCGGATGATGTCGCTGGCCTTCATCTTCTCCCCGTCCACGGCCACGGGCACGCCCTTTTCAAAGTCCAGGGTGACGTAGGTGGCCTCGTCGGGGGCCTTCATGGGGGAGACGCTCATCTCCAAAAAGCCGGGCTTGTCATACTGGGGCTCGTTGGCGGGGTCCTCCAGGTCCAGGCCCTCGTGGGAGAGGTGCCACAGGTTCTTGTCCTTGGAATAGTTGGTCTCCCGGGAGATCTTCAGGGGCACGTTGTGGGCCTCGGCGTAGTCGATCTCCTCATCCCGGCCCTTGATGTCCCACTCCCGCCAGGGGGCGATGATCTTCATCCCCGGGGCGAAGCGCTTGATGGCCAGCTCGAAGCGCACCTGGTCGTTGCCCTTGCCGGTGCAGCCGTGGGCGATGGCGTCGGCCCCTTCCTTCTTGGCGATCTCCACCAGGCGCTTGGCGATGATGGGCCGGGCGAAGGCGGTGCCCAGGAGATAGTCCTCATACTTGGCCCCCATCATCATGGAGGGGATGACCACGTCGTCCACCATCTCGTCCACCAGGTCCTCGATGTAGAGCTTGGAAGCGCCGGTCTTGATGGCCTTTTCCTCCAGGCCGTCCAGCTCGTCCCCCTGGCCCACGTCGGCGGAGACGGCGATGATCTCGGGGTTGTCATAGTTCTCCTTCAGCCAGGGGATGATGATGGATGTATCCAGCCCGCCGGAATAGGCGAGGACGACTTTCTTGATTGCAGACATAGTTTTGACCTCCCAAACAAGTTTCCGTAGTTTTCTCAGTGAAAAGAGCATAGCACGATTCCGGGGAAAATGCAAGCAAATTGCGCATAAACATCCGCTGTTGCCCGGAATATTCCCGGGTAAATTTCCACAAAAATGAATATTTTCCAGCTATATTCGCATATATATACCGAAAATACAAGTCACCTTTCATTTGACTTTTCCGGGAAAGGCTGGTAAGATGGCAGAGGCCGCGGGCGGGCATGATGAAATTGGTAGACATGCGAGATTTAGGTTCTCGTGCTTCGGCGTTGGGGTTCGAGTCCCCATGCCCGCACCAAAATAAAAGGCATGACCATTGGTCATGCCTTTTATTTTGGGAACCGAGAGAAATTAAAATGCTCGGGGCAAGTAAATTGCCCCTGCGCCAAGATTTTCGCCGCAGGTGAAAATGCTTGGACGGCGCAAAAGCGCCGCAGCCCAGAAGGGCCGTTGGGCGATTCTCTTGCAGTTGATTTTACTGGCTCCAGGGCAAGTGAATTGCCCCGGAGCCAAGGTTTTGGCCTCTGGCCAAAACCCTTGGACGGCGTCCCCGACGCCGCCGGCCCCGTGGGCCGGTTTTGGGCGGGGGCCAGGAAGGGTTGTGGGGAGCGGTTTCGGGCCCCCGGAAGGGAAACAGGACACGGCGGGAAGCCGTGTCCTGTCTGTTTTCTTCGGGTTATTTCAGGTCTTTCAGGCCCTGGGCCCAGGCGGCGTACTGGGTCAGCTTGGCCTGGCAGGCGGGGCCGTTGGGGCCCTTCACCAGGAGATAGACCTTGATCTTGGGCTCCGTCCCCGAGGGGCGGACCACAATGGTGGTGCCGTCGGCCAGGTCATAGGCCAGGACGTTGGACCCCACCAGCTCCATCTTCGACACCGTCCCGGTGGCGGTGTCCCGGGCGGAGCCGTCCTGGTAGTCCTTCTGGCAGGCCACCGGGGTCCCGGCGATGTCCGCCGGGGGATCCTTCCGCAGGGCGGCCATGAGGGCGGCCATCTGCTCCATGCCGGCCAGGCCGGGCATCACCAGGTTCAGGGTCTGCTCCCCGTGGTAGCCGTACTTCTGGTACAGGGCCTCCAGGGCGTCCAGGAGGGTCATCCCCTGGGCGGCGTACCAGGCGGTCATCTCCGTGAGGAGGAGGGCGGCGGTGACGGCGTCCTTGTCCCGGACGTAGTCGCCGATCATGTACCCGATGGACTCCTCGTAGGAGAAGATCACGTGGCCCTCCCCGGCGGCCTCCAGCTGGTTCTTCTTCTCGGCCATGAACTTAAAGCCGGTGAAGGTGTTGTAGCTCTTCACCCCGTTGGCCTCGGCCACCACCCGGGCCATGTCGGTGGTCACCAGGGACTTCAGGGCCACGGGGCGGTCTGGCATGGTGCCTGCCCGGCCCTTGGCCCCGATGAGGTAGTCCAGGAGAAGGACCCCCGTCTGGTTCCCGGTGATCTGGACATAGTCCCCATTTTTATCCTTCACCTGGATGGCCACCCGGTCGGCGTCGGGGTCGGAGCCCAGGATGAGGTCGGCGTCCACCTCCCGGGCCAGCTTCTGGGCCAGGGCGAAGCTCTCGGGGGTCTCCGGGTTGGGGGACTTCACCGTGGGGAAGGTCCCGTCAATAACCATCTGCTCCGCCACGCAGTGGAGATGCTTCACCCCCAGCTGGCCCAGGACGTAGGGGATCTGCTGATACCCCGTGCCGTGGAAGGGGGTGTAGACCATGGTGAAGGTGTCCGCCACCTGGGCCATGGCGGCCTTGTCGTTGATCTGGGAGAGGACCTGGGCCAGGAACTTCTGGTCGGTCTCCTCCCCCAAAAGGGTGACCCGGCCCTCCGCCAGGGCCTGGTCATAGGGCAGGGTGCGGATATCGTCAAAGAGGTCCAGCTGCTCCATCTGGGCGGCGATGGCCGCCGCGTGCTGGGGGGGCAGCTGGGCCCCGTCGGACCAATAGACCTTATAGCCGTTGTACTCCGGGGGGTTGTGGCTGGCGGTGACGTTGAGCCCGGCGATGCAGCCGTACTCCCGCACGGCGAAGGAGAGCTCCGGGGTGGGGCGCATGGCCGCAAACAGCCGCACAGGGATGCCGTTGCCCGCCATGACCTCGGCGGCGGCCCGAGCAAAGGCCTGGGAGTTCACCCGGCAGTCGTAGCAGATGGCCACCCCCTGGGCGGCGGCCTGGGCCCCCTCGGCCAGGATCACCTGGGCAAAGGCCTGGGTGGCGTGGCGGATCACGTGGACGTTCATCCGCCGCAGGCCCACCCCCATGATCCCACGGAGGCCGGCGGTGCCGAACTCCAGCATGCCGAAGAAGCGGTCCCGAATGGCGTCGGGCTGGTGGGCGATGGCCTCCAGCTCCCCCTTCTCCTCCGGGGAGAGGGCGGGGCTGGCCAGCCAGCGGCGGTATTCCTGTTCATAGTCGGACATAGGATGGTCTCCTTTCCATTACTTGTGATAGCGGGTCCCGGCGGTGATCTGGAAGGCCCGGTAGACCTGCTCCAGCACCATCACCCGGGCCAGGTGGTGGGGGAAGGTCATGGGGGACATGGACAGGCGCAGGTGGGCCCGGGCCTTCACCCCCTCGGCCAGGCCGAAGGAGCCCCCGATGAGGAAGCTCAGCTGGGACGTCCCCTCCACCGCCCAGGCGGCCATCTGCCGGGCCAGCTGGGGGCTGGAGAGGAGCTCCCCCTCCACGCACAGGGCCACCACCTTGCCCCCCTTGGGGAGCTTGGCCAGGATGGCCTCCCCCTCCCGGGCCAGGGCGGCGTCGATCTGGGCCTGGCTGGGGTGCTCCGGCAGGCGGACCTCCGGCAGCTCCGTTACGGTGAGCTTGCAGAAGGCCGACAGCCGCTTCTGGTACTCGGCGCAGGCGGCGGCGAAGTGCTTCTCCTTGAGCTTTCCCACGCACAGGATCTGGATGTTCCCCACAGGGTTTCCTCCCTTCCAGGAAATGGGAACGGACGGCGGGGGTGCCCCCGCCGTCCGCTTACCGTCTCTCTGATGTGGGCGGGGGCCCTCAGCCCACGCCGTTGCTGCGCCACTCCTCCTCGGGAATGGTGATCTCCCGAATGTCGGCGCCCAGCTTGGAAAGCTTTGCTACGATGTTCTCGTAGCCTCGCTCAATGTGATAGATCTGGTCGATCTCCGTGGTGCCCTGGGCCGCCAGGCCGGCCACGATCATGGCCGCCCCCGCCCGCAGGTCACAGGCGCACACCGGCGCCCCGGTGAGGGAGTCCACCCCCTCGATGACGGCGATCTTGCCGTTGACCTGGATGTTGGCCCCCATCCGCCGGAACTCGTCGGCGTAGCGGTAGCGGTTGTCCCACACCCCCTCGTTGAGGATGCTGGTCCCCTGGGCCAGGCACAGGACGGCGGCGATCTGGGGCTGCATGTCGGTGGGGAAGCCGGGATAGGGCATGGTCTTCACGTTGGTGGGAGACAGCCGCCCCGGGCCCCGGCGGACGATGAGGGCGTCGCCCTCCTCCTCAATGTCCACCCCCATCTCCACCAGCTTGGCGGTGATGCAGTCCAGGTGCTTGGGGATGATGTTGTTGATGCGCACCTCGCCCCCGGCGGCGGCCACAGCGGTCATGTAGGTGCCCGCCTCGATCTGGTCGGGGATGATGGAATAGGTGCCCCCGCGGAGGCGGGAGACGCCCCGGACCTTGATCACGTCGGTCCCCGCCCCCATGACGTCGGCCCCCATGGAGTTGAGGAAGTTGGCCAGGTCCACGATGTGGGGCTCCTTGGCGGCGTTCTCGATGATGGTGAGCCCGTCGGCCAGGGCGGCGGCCAGGAGGATGTTCATGGTGGCGCCCACGGACACCACGTCCAGGTACACCTGGGCCCCGTGGGGGCGGCCGTTGGGGGCCGCGGCGTGGATGAAGCCGTTCTCCACCTGGATCCGGGTGCCCATGGCGGCAAAGCCCTTCAGGTGCTGGTCAATGGGCCGCACCCCCAGGTCACACCCGCCGGGTGGGGGGACCTCCGCCCGGCCGAAGCGGCCCAGCAGGGCCCCGATGAGGTAGTAGGACGCCCGGATCTGCCGGGCCAGTTCATAGGGGACGTTCTGTTTATAGACACGGGAGCAGTCCAGCTCTACCGTAGTGCGGTTGATCATCGTTACCTTGGCCCCCAGGTCCCGGAGGATGCCCAGGATCATGGTGACGTCGCTGATCTCGGGGACATTCTCGATCCGGCAGACGCCGTCCACCAGAAGGGCGGCGGGGAGGATGGCCACTGCGGCGTTCTTGGCGCCGCTGATGTCCACCTCGCCGTGGAGGGGGTTGCCACCGCGGATTACATACTTCGTCAAAATGGCACCTTCTTTTTCTTTTTCTCTCGCTCCATTGGCAGACAGGGCTGCCAGCGCAGGAAGGGGAAGGGTTGTCTCGCGCCCCGGTAGTCTGCCCGAAAAAGGGCAGGGCATACCCTGGGAAACGCAAAAGAAAGGCGGGCGCAAAGGGGGACAGTTGACAGCTGCCCCAGGGTCTTCCCGGTGATGGACGCACCACCACCTATACTAAGTGTGGCCATTATAGCATCTTTCCAGGAAAAAGAAAAGGTCTTTTTCACAAATCCGAGGGATTTTTTACTTTGATTTCACGAAGAAAAGGTTACAAAAGGTGGAAAATTGGCAGTTCTTATACCCCCGTCAAGTCAAAGGCCGGGATATACTCCGCCCCCACGGCCTCCACCCCCTGGGTGAAGCCCGCCAGCCCCAGGTTGGCGAAGTAGGCCTCCGCCCCCCGGACCTCGCTGCGCCGCAGGGGGCGGTCCAGGGGCGGGAATTCCTTGGCCCGGCCCCAGGGGGTGTACTGGCTCATCAGGGAGAACAGGACGGTGTTGGGCGGGAAGGTCCCCGCCACCCAGTCCATCACCTCCTTGGCCTGGGCCAGCCGCCCGGGGAGGAGGAGGTGGCGGATCACCACCCCCCGCCGCAGGAGGCCCGCCCCGTCAAAGACGCAGGGCCCCGTCTGGCGGACCATCTCCCGGATGGCCGCCTGGGCCACCTCGGGGTAGTCCGCCGCCCCGGCATAGGCCTTTGCCCCGGCCGCGTCGGGGTACTTGTAGTCGGGGAGGTAGATGTCGATCTTCCCCTCCAGGGCCCGGAGGGTCTCCACCCGGTCATAGCCGCCGCTGTTCCACACCACCGGCACCGGCAGGGGGGCCTCCAGGGCCTGGGCAATGGCGTGGGCGTAGTGGGTGGGGTTCACCAGGTCGATGTTGTGGGCCCCCTGGGCCACCAGCTCCCGAAAGATCTCCCTCAGGCGCTCCACGGGGATCTCCCGGCCGAAGTCCCCCTGGCTGATGCTGTCGTTCTGGCAGAACACGCACCCCAGGGAGCAGCCGGAGAAGAACACCGTCCCCGCCCCCCGGGTGCCGGAGAGGGGGGGCTCCTCCCAGTGGTGGAGGGCGGCCCGGGCCACCACCGGCCGGTCCGGCATCCGGCAGCGGCCTTTGGCCTGGGTGCGGTCCCCCCCGCACCGCCGGGGGCAGAGGGTGCAGTGGGTGGGGTCGTAGGTCAGCGGGCCCATGCCAATCCCTCCTCTACCAAAGCCTGAAAGGGGGCGAAGGCGGAGGGGATGGCATAGGTCCCCGCCAGCGCCTCCCGGCCGGCCCACACCCACCCCGCCGGGAGGGTCTCCTCCGGCAGGTCACAGCGCAGGGCGGTCATCCGCCACTCCACGTGGGTGAAGATGTGCTTCCCCGTCCCGGCAAAGGCGGGCTGGCCCGTGATGCCCCAGGCCGCCAGGGCCCCCTCCGCCGGGGCCAGCTCGTTGGGATACTCCCACAGCCCCGCCAGCAGGCCCCGGGCCGGCCGGCGGCGCAGGGCCACCTTCCCCCGGTGGAAGAGGAGAAAGACCACCCGCTCCTCCACCCGCCGGGGCTTTTTCCCCGGGCGGACGGGGAGGGCCTGGACCGTCCCCTCCTCCCGGGCCCGGCAGAAGTCCCGGGCGGGGCACTCCTCACACAGGGGCGCCCCGTTGGGCAGGCACACCATGGCCCCCAGGTCCATCATGGCCTGGTTGAACTTGCCGGGGAAGTCGGTGGGGATCACCGCCTGGAGGACCTGGGCGAAGTGCCGCTTGCCCTGGGTGGTGGTGATGTCGGTGCCGTCCCCCATCACCCGGGCGGCCACCCGGAGGAGGTTCCCGTCCACCGCCGGCACCGGCTGGCCGAAGGCGATGGAGGCGATGGCGGCGGCGGTGTACTCCCCCACTCCCGCCAGGCTCCGCAGGGCCTGGTAATCCGTGGGGAAGGTCCCGCCGAACTGGTCCACGATCTGCCGGGCCGCCTTTTGCAGGTTCCGGGCCCGGCTGTAGTAGCCCAAGCCCTGCCAGAGCTTCATCAGCCGGTCCTCCGGGGCCGCCGCCAGGGCCTGGACGGTGGGGAAGGCCTCCAGAAACCGGGTAAAGTACCCCACCACCGCCGCCACCCGGGTCTGCTGGAGCATGATCTCCGACACCCACACCCGGTAGGGGGTGACCTCCCGCCGCCAGGGCAGGTCCCGGGCGTGGGTCTGATACCACCCCAACAGGGGGATGGGGAGCTGGGACAGGTTTTCCATACCGTGCATGGTGGGGTTCCTCCTAACGTGAGATGTTTGGGTTTGATGGGGGCTGGGGGCCCCCGGTCGTACGTACCCTTCGGGGCCGTGCCTCGGAAGCGGCCTCGGGGCGCAGCGCCCCGGGGGGCCCGCCTGCCCGGCGGGGGCCCTGCTTTCTTTATAAGAAAGCAGGGGGAAAGAATCGCAGGGCTCCGCCCTGCACCCGGGGATTAAAGCCGCTCGCTGCTCGCTCG
>DXDK01000127.1 GCA_019115545.1 Candidatus Evtepia faecavium | reverse complement strand
CTGTTTTGTGGGGGCCCCGGCGTGGGGCCGGGGGCCTGGCCGGTATCGGCAGGTGGTCCCGTCAGGACCATCGCAGGCTCAACCCTGCGAGGTGGTTTCCCGCCCCTATCCGGGGCTGGGATCCAGGCTTTCTCTAAGAGAAAGCCCGGACGCAAAGAGTCGCAGGGGGGAACCCCCTGCACCCCCAATTATCAAGGCCGCTCGCTGCTCGCTCGCTCCATCTTTTGGGATCGTGCCGCAGCGGAGCGGTCGTTGTTTTTTCGGCACCCATCTACGGGCCCTGATTTGGGAACTTTCTTTTGGGAGAATATTTTTTTGCTGGATTTTCCCGGCCCTTTCCCTCCGTCCACCAACCCACGCCTCCCAGCCCGCCCAGCCGGGGGGCGGGCCGTTACGGGCGTCGGTCCAAAGTTTGTAGGAAAAAGAAAAGCCCACCTTCCCCGGTTTCAAAAAACCAGAGAAGGTGGGTCCAGGGAGGAGGAAACTCCTCCTCCCTGGTGTTCTTTCCTCCATTTCTCACATGAGAAATGGAGGCCGCCGGCAGGCACCCCCCGGGGCGCTGCGCCCCGAGGCCGGTAAAAGCCCCCACCACCCGTAGGGTACCTACTACCGGAGGTGTGGCCCCCGGCCCCACGCCGCGGGCCACTCGGCCTCCCGAGGCCCCTGGAGCGGTCACAGGACCTTCTCCAGGCAGACCAGGTTCACCCCGGGGATGCCGTTAAATTCGCAGGGGAGGATGGACACCTCCCCATACCCCAGCTTGCGGTAGAGGGCCCGGGCGGCGGTGTTGCGCTCGTTGGTGTCCATCCGCAGGGCCCGGCAGCCGTGGGCGCGGGCGTAGTCCTCGTAGAAGGCCACGAACCGGGTGCCGATCCCCGTTCCCTTCACCAGGGGGTCCACCACCAGGGTGTGGAGGACCATGACCTGCTCCGGGGGGACGGCCAGGGTCCAGGCGGCCTGGGCGTATACCGGGACCTGTTCCTGGTTGATCTTGGCGGCGGCCACCACCTGGCCGGCCTCCTCGGCCACGAAGAGGTCCCCCGCCTGGAGGGAATCCTGGGCGGTCTGGCGGGTGGGATAGACGTCCCGGATCCACCCCACAGAGGAGCGGCCGGCCTCCTCCTCGGTGTGGATGCGGTCGTAGATGGCGGCCACTTGGTCTAAGTCGGCCGGACGGGCAAGTCGAAACATAGGGCAGGATCCTTTCCTTGGGCTTTGGCCTTCATTGTACCATGCTTTCCCCCCCGTTGCAACGGCGGGGCGGCTTGCCGAATGGGGGAGAATGTGATACACTATCCCGGCGAAAAACACCGGGAAAGGAAGGACCATCATGCACTATCTCTTACTGGCCGGGGCCATCGCCCTGGAGATCTTCGCCACCACCCAGCTGAAGCTGTCCGAGGGCTTCACCAAACTGGCCCCCTCGGTGCTGAGCCTGGCGGCTTACGGGTTCTGTTTCTTCCTCTTTTCCAAGGCCCTGAACCGCATCGACCTGGGCATCGCCTATGCCACCTGGAGCGCTGTGGGCATCGTGGCCACCTCCATCATTGCCGCCCTGGCCTTTGGGCAGAAGCTCACCACGGCGGGGATCGTGGGCATGAGCCTCATCCTGGCCGGGGTGGTGGTGGTGAACCTGTTCGGCAGCGCGGGGCATTGAGGCCTTTGTCCCTTGTGGTTCTGACGGTGGACAAACGGGGAAATTGGTGGTAAAATACTACAGATTATATGCAGCCGGCCCCGGAGGCCGGCCAATGGAGGAAGAGACGCCGTGCGAAAGGATATCATGGGGGTCACCTTTGACGACGTGACCCTGGCTGAGGCGGCGGCCGCCGGGGAGACCCTGGCCGCCGGGCCCGGCTTTGCCTATGTGGTGACCCCCAACCCGGAAATCGTCAACCTGGCCCGCCGGGCGGAGGACTATCGCCAGGTCCTCAACGGGGCGGCTTTGGTCCTCCCCGACGGCATCGGGGTGGTCCACGCCGCCAGGATCCTGGGCACCCCCCTCCAGGGCCGGGTGCCGGGGATCGACTTTGCCACCGCCCTGGTGGCCCGCCTGGCCCAGTCCGGCGGGCGGCTGTTCCTCCTGGGGGCCAAGCCCGGGGTGGCGGAGCAGGCGGGGGAGAACCTCCGCCGGCAGTACCCCGGCCTGACCATCTGCGGCACCCACCACGGCTATTTCCAGGACAGCGGCCCGGTGGTCCAGGCCATCCGGGCGGCCCGGGCCGACGTGGTCTTCGTCTGCCTGGGGGCCCCCAAGCAGGAGTACTGGATGGCCCAGCAGGGCCCGGCCACCGGCGCCCACCTGATGGTGGGCCTTGGGGGCGTGCTGGACGTGTACGCCGGCAACGTGAAGCGGGCCCCCGCCCTGTGGCAGAAGCTGGGGCTGGAGTGGTGCTACCGCCTGCTCCACCAGCCCAGCCGCATCGGGCGCATGGCCAAGCTCCCCCTCTTCCTGGTGGAGGCCGCCGGGGAGAAGAGAAAGCGGGGGAGAGCATGAAGGGGCGGCTCATTGTCTTAGAGGGGACCGACGGGTCGGGCAAGTCCACCCAGTTTGCCCGGCTGTGCCAGCGGGCCCAGGAGGAGGGGATCCCCTTCCAGCGGCTGATCTTCCCCCAGTACCAGGAGCCTTCCTCCGCCCTGTTGCGGATGTACCTGGGAGGGGAGTTCGGCCGCCACCCGGAGGACGTGAACGCCTACGCCGCCTCCACCTTCTTCGCCGTGGACCGGTACGCCTCCTGGAAAAAGGTCTGGCAGAAGCACTATGAGGCCGGCGGCCTGGTGCTGGCCGACCGGTACACCACCTCCAACGCCGTCCACCAGGCCAGCAAGGTGCCCCCGGGGCAGCGGCGGGAGTTCTTCCAGTGGCTTTTTGACTTCGAGTACCGGCGCCTGGGGCTGCCGGAGCCCGACCTGGTCCTCTGCCTGGACATGCCCACGGACCGGGCGGTGGCCATGCTCCGCCAGCGGGAGGAGGCTACCCACACCCACGGGGACATCCACGAGACCGACACGGCCTACCTGGCCGCCTGCCGCCAGGCCGCCCAGGAGGCGGCGGCCCTCTACGGCTGGCAGACCGTCCCCTGCCTGGACGGGGCGGGGAACCTGCGGTCCATTGACGAGATCCACCAGGCCATCTGGCAGGCGGCGGAGCCCCTGCTCTACGGAAAGGAACGATAACACATGGGACAAGACGTGGCAAAGGTAAAGAAGATCCTCCGCCAGCAGATCCGGGAGGCCATGGACGAGCTCACCGACCAGGAAAAGGCCTGGTCTGACGGGGAGCTGGTCCAGCGCTTCCTGGAGCACCCCAAGCTGGCCGAGGCCAAGACGGTCCTGCTCTACTACGGCGTGGGCCGGGAGGTGGCCACCGCCGGGCTCATCCAGACCCTGCTGGACCAGGGCAAGCGGGTGTGCCTGCCCAAGTGCCTGCCGGAGTTCCAGATGGAGGCCCGGGCCGTTACCTCCCTGGAGGAGCTGGAGCCCGACGCCTACGGCATCCCCGCCCCTAAGGACGGATGTCCCGCGGTGGCCCGGGAGGAGCTGGACCTCATCCTGGTCCCCGGGCTGTGCTTTGACAGCCGGGGCAGCCGCCTGGGCCAGGGGGCCGGGTATTACGACCGGTACCTGGAGGACTACGAGGGGATCACCATCGGCCTGTGCCGGGAGGACTTTTTCCAGGTGAACCTCCCCCGGGAACCCCTGGACGCCTGGGTGCGGTTCGTCCTCACCGAGGAGGGCCAGGTGTGGCCCATGACCCAGCCCATCGACTGATATCCCAACCCAACCCCCGGGGCCCTGCCGGCCCCGTTCTGAGGAGGTAAGCTATGCAGCGAGATACCAAACGGCGCCGCTCCGAGGAGCCGGAGCGGCGGCCTTCCACCCCCCGGCGGCGGAGGAAACGCTCCCCCTTTGCCAACTCCATGGTGTACATCGTCACGGTGTGCGCCATCTCCATCGTGCTGGCCGCCGTGGGCTGGTCCCTGGCCAACGACATGCTGGCCCTGAACAAGGCCGAGACCACCGCCACCATCACTGTGGCCGACGAGAACGACTTCGGCGCCGTGGTGGACCAGCTGAAGACCAACCACATCATCAAGTACAAGGGGCTCTTCCGCATCTTCGCCGCCGCCACCGGCGGGGACGAGGAGATCGCCCAGGGGACCTATGTGGTGGACTCCGACATGGACTACCGGGCCATTTTGAACAACCTCAGCTCCAACTCCGCCAGCCGGAAGGAGATCGAGGTGACCATCACCGAAGGCATGACCGTCCGGCAGATCTTCGAACTGCTGGAGAAGCAGGGCGTGTCCACCGTGGAGAAGCTCAACGACATGGCCGCCAACCACGACTATGCCTTCTCCTTCCTCCAGGACATCCCCCTGGGAGAGTCCAACCGGCTGGAGGGGTACCTCTTCCCCGATACCTATAAGTTCTACATGGGGGAGGACCCCAAGTACGTCATCAACAAGATGCTGGTGAACTTCGACAGCCGCGTCACCGACGAGATCCGCGCCCAGATCGAGGAGACCGGCTACTCCATCCGGGAGCTGCTCACCATCGCCTCCATGATCGAGAAGGAGACCGACGGCACCGACCGGGCCAACATCGCCTCGGTCATCTACAACCGCCTGAACAACCCCAGCGGCGGCACGGCGGGCTTTTTGAACATCGACGCCACCATCCAGTACGTCCTGCCCGAGGGGGAGGTCGTCAGCGAGGAAGATTACCACACCGTGCAGAGCCCTTACAACACCTATGAGAACAAGGGCCTGCCCCCCGGACCCATCGCCAACCCCGGCATGGAGTCCATCATGGCCGCCCTGAACCCCAACAGCACCAACTACTATTACTACGCCCTGGGGGACGACGACCTGCACCACTTCTTCAGCTCCTACAGCGCCTTCCAGGCCTTCCTGAACAGCTGATGGCAGGGAAGATGGAGCTCCTGGCCCCGGCAGGGGACTGGGAGCGGCTGGAGATGGCCCTGGCCTACGGGGCGGACGCGGTGTATCTTGCGGGGGAGACCTTCGGGATGCGCTCCTTTGCCGGGAACTTCTCCCAGGAGGAGCTCCCCCGGGCGGCCCGGCTGTGCCGGGAGAAGGGGGCCGACCTCCACGTCACCTGCAACACCATGCCCCGCAACGGGGAGGTGGCCGCCCTCCCCGCCTGGCTGGAGCTGCTGGAGGCCAGCGGCGTCACCGCCGTCATCCTGGCCGACGTGGGGGTGCTGGCCCTGGCCAAGCGATACGCCCCCTCCCTGAAGATCCACATCAGCACCCAGGCCAGCGTGTCCAACTATCAGGCCGCCCGGGCCTGGCACGATCTGGGGGCAGACCGGGTGATTCTGGCCCGGGAGCTGTCCCTGGAGGAGATCGCCGAGATCCGGGCCAAGACCCCCAAGGCCCTGGAGATCGAGACCTTCGCCCACGGGGCCATGTGTGTGTCCTACTCCGGCCGGTGCCTGCTGTCCAACTACATGACCGGGCGGGACGCCAACCGGGGGGCCTGCGCCCAGCCCTGCCGGTACCAGTACGCCCTTATGGAGGAGAAGCGCCCCGGGGAATACTTCCCCGTCTACGAGGACGAGAAGGGGACCTACATCCTCAACTCCCGGGACATGTGCATGATCGACCACCTCCCCGACCTGCTGGCCGCGGGGGTGGACTCGGTGAAGATCGAGGGGCGGGCCAAGTCGGCCTACTACGCCGCCATCGTCACCGGGGCCTATCGCCATGGCATCGACGCCGCCCTGGCGGGGGTCCCCCTGGACCCCGTCTGGCGGGACGAGGTGGAAAAGGTCAGCCACCGGCACTACTCCACCGGCTTCTTCTACGGCCAGCCGGGGCAGTTCACCGCCGACGCCCGGTATATCCGGGACTGGCAGGTGCTGGCGGTGGTGGAGTCCTGTACCCCCCAGGGGCTGGCCACGGCCTCCCTGCGGAACAAGTTCGCCCAGGGGGACGCCATCGAGCTGGTGGGCCCTAACCTGCGCCCGGTGGCCTTCCAGGCCCCCGCCATGGCCGACGGGGAGGGGTTCCCCCTCACCGAGCCCCGGCATCCCCAGATGACCTTTCAGATCCAGCTGCCCTGCTATGCCCCGCCCCTGTCCTTCCTGCGGGCCTGCCGGGAGAATTCGTAACAAAACCAAAGGAGCCCACGCCGTGGGGCGGACGAGGGTCCGCCCCGGCGGGGGCTCTGCGCGGTTTAGGAGGTATGTTGGTATGGAATACAGCCATGGGTTGGAGGAGCTTCTCCGCACATGGAACCTGCGTATTCGGGACTCGGCTCACGATGTGGAGGCGATCCGCCGCCGGTTCTACCGCAGCAAGGGGGAGGCCGCTGTGGGAGCCCTGAAGAAAAACGGCTTTGCAGCCTACTACGCCCCTACGGTGGCGGAGGCCGCTGCCCAGGTGCTCTCCCTGGTGCCCCCGGGGGCTTCGGTGGGGGTGGGGGACTCTCACTCCGTGTATGCCCTGGACCTGGATGAGGCCCTGGCGGCCAAGGGCTGCCGGGTGATTCCCGGCCGGGGGGTGCTCACGGGGACGGGGTACGACCTGCGCCCCCAGGGCCACTACCTGGCCCCCACCCGGGACCTGGCCCGGGAGATCCTGGCGGCCTATCTCACCGCCGACGTCTTCCTCCTGGGGGCCAACGCCATCACCATGGAGGGGGAGCTGGTGAATGTGGACGGCGCAGGCAGCCGGGTGGTGGGGGGCATCTTCGGCCCCGACCGGATCATCGTGGTGGCCGGGGCCAACAAGCTGGTCCCCGACGAGCGGGCCGCCCGGGAGAGGATCGCCTTCATCGCCGCTCCCATGAACAACCTGAAGTATGACCGGGCTTGTGCCTGCGTCTGCACTGGGGTGTGCCGGGGATGCCGTGATCCGGAGCGGATCTGCAACGTCACCACCATCCTCCACAAGCGCCCCATGCGCTCGGACTACCACGTGGTCATCGTGGGAGAGGACCTGGGTTTCTGAGAGGAGGCAGACCATGGAACTGAAAGGCTACCTGGTGGGCTGCTATGTCCTCTTCGGGGCCCTGCTGGTAGGGCAGCTGGTCTTTGGGAACCTGGTGACCTTCCTGGCGGGGTACGTGGCGGTGTTCCTCTTTGCCCTGGTGCGCACCTGGTCCATGGGGGCAAGGAAGCGGTTCAAGGGCGGGCTCACGGCGGCCTATGCCGTGGCCCTGGGGGTGCAGGTGGTGTTCTGCGTCCAGGTGATCTTCCCGGAGGGGGCGGTGTTCCAGGACGCTCCCTTCCGCCGGGCCTTCGGGGTGCTCCTGCTGCTGCTCCCCCTGGTGGTGAGCCGGTATGTGGCCGTGGGGAAGTACGCCCGGTTCTACCTCCCCTCCCTCCAGGACCTGTCCGCGGTGAGCTTTGCCCAGCTCCAGCGGAAGGCCCGGCAGGCCGCCCAGGCAGCGGACAGCCTCCACCAGGCGGAGGAGAGCCTCTGCCTGGAAAACTGGAGGGAGGTGCTGGAGGACCTCCCCCGGCACAACTCCTTCCGCTACATCAACAACGGCAGCCTCACGGAGGAATACTTCCAGGAGGCCCGGCGGCACCTGGAGGATCCCCACCTGTACCTGGTGCTCTCCTGCACCGGCAGCCCCGCCAGCGAGATCCTCTCCGTGTTCACCCAGCGGCAGTACAACCACGCCTCCCTGTCCTTTGACCGGGAGCTGCGGACCATCCTCAGCTACAACGGCGGGGAGCGGCTCTATCCCCCGGGGCTGAACCGGGAGATGCTGGCGTTCTTCCACAAGAAGCCCGGGGCCTCCATCCTGGTCTATGCCCTGGGGTGCACCCGGGAGCAGAAGGCGGGGGTCCTGGCCCGGGTGGAGCAGATCAACCGGGAGGGCAGCGCCTACAACATGATCGGCCTGGTGTTCAAGTTCTCCCACAAGCCCAACATCATGTTCTGTTCCCAGTTCGTCTACCGGATGCTGGAGCTGGAGGGGCTGGCCTACTTCACCAAGGGGGACGGGGACGTGAAGCCCACGGACCTGGTGGAGCTGGACTACCACCGGAAGCTGGCATTCGTCACCGAGATCCGCTTTGGGGAGGCACACAGCCGCCTCCCCACGGGATAAGATAGGCAAACCCAGGGGGCCGCTCCGGCAGGAGCGGCCCCCTGGGCTGTTCCATCGGTTATCCCTGCGCCCTTTCCGTGACCGCCACCTGCACCTCCGTCAGGAACTCCTCCGGCCGGGCGGTGTCCCGGTTGTCGATCTCGTAGAGCTCAAAGGGCCGCCCCGCCGGGGCCAGGCCCTGGGCGGCGGCGTGGGAGAGCAGATGCTGGACCACCTGGCGGTTCTGCTCATAGGGGCCCCGGTAGTGCAGGGAGAGGTAGCGCCCCCCGGGGAGGGTGAAGTCGCAGGCCTCCCCAGGGCCCACCACGGAGAACACCCCGTCGTAGACGTTGGGGGTTCCCGCCAGCAGGTCCTCCATGGCCAGGAAGGCCCCGAAGACCTGGTTGCCAAAGTCCAGGATCTTGTCCTCGTGCTGCCGCTGGAGCTTCTTCATGACGAAGTCCATCTCCTCGTCCCGGGTGATGTGCTGGGTGAAGAGGACGCAGGGCCGGGGAGGCAGCTGCTTCAAAGTGACCTGGCCGGGGACGATGGCCCGGGCGGCCTCCAGGGTCTCCACTCGCTGCTCCAGCAGCCGGGCCTTGTGCTTAAGCTGGGCCAGCTGCTGCGCCACCAGGTCCTCCTCCTGGCGGAGCAGGCGCAGGGTGTTGTCCACTGTCTGGTCGTCCAGGTACTCCTTGATCTGGGCCATGGAGAAGCGGAGCTGCCGCAGGTCCCGGATCATGTTCAGCTTGTACATCTCCTTGAGGGGGTAGAGGCGGTAGCCGTTGGTGTCCCGCCGGGGCTGGAGGATCCCCAGGCGCTCATAGTACCGCAGGGAGTCCACCCCGATGCCATAGAGTTTGGCGATCTCGTTGATCTTATAGTAATCTTTCATAAAAACATCGCGCTCGCTTTGTGAAAAACTCCGGGGGAAATCCCCTTGACCCTGGTATTATACCAGAGTTTATCCTAGAGGCAAAGGGAAACCCTTGAAAAAACCTTCCAAACAACAGGATGAACATAGAAAGCGAGGCACATTCCTATGGCAACCAATCAGCAAGTGATCCAGGACCTCCGGCGAGTGATCGGCCTTATCCGCACCGACATCCACGACCTGACCCAGGCCGAGAAGGACCAGATGGTCCAGGACACCATCGAGCATTTCAACCACTACGTCAGCCCCGGCTGGCTGAAGTACCGCAAGTCGGTCTCCTCCGACTCCGACAGCGGGGCCGTGCTGGAGTGGCAGGACGAGGGCTCCTACTGCTACGGCCTCAACGGGGAGCAGTTCATCGACTGCCTGGGCGGCTTTGGCATCTACACCTGCGGCCACCGCAACCCGGAGATCCTGGACGTGGTGAAGGCCCAGCTGGACCACCAGGCCCTCCACTCCCAGGAGCTGCTGGACCCCCTGCGGGGCTACCTGGCCAAGGCCATGGCGGACATTACCCCCGGGGACCTGCAGTACTGCTTCTTCACCAACGGCGGCGCCGAGGCGGTGGAGATGGCCCTGAAGCTGGCCCGGATCGCCACCGGCGGGCGGTGGTACATCTCCACCGTGGGGGCCTTCCACGGCAAGTCCATGGGCGCGGTGTCCATGGGGGGCAAGGGGACCTACCGCGTGCCCTACACCCCCATGATCCAGCAGGTCCAGCACGTGGAGTACGGCGTGGCCGAGGACATCGAGAAGGCCATCCGCAACCTCCAGGCCGTGGGGGAGAAGGTGGCCGCCGTCATCCTGGAGCCCATCCAGGGGGAGGCCGGCATCATCGTGCCCCCCAAGGGCTATCTCCAGCGGGTGCGGGAGATCTGCGACGAGACCGGCGTGGCCCTGATCTTTGACGAGATCCAGACCGGCATGGGCCGCACCGGCACCATGTGGCGCTGTGAGGCGGAGGGGGTCACCCCGGACATCATGACCTATGGCAAGGCCTTCGGCGGGGGCATCCTCCCCATCACCGGCATCATCTGCAAGCCCAAGATGTGGGTCCAGGAGCTCATCGACAACCCCTGGCTGCTGGGTTCCCCCACCTTCGGGGGCAACCCGGTGTGCTGCTCGGCCGCCCTGGCCACCATCCAGTACATGCTGGAGCACGACGTCCCCGGCCAGTGCCGGGACAAGGGCGCCATCCTCAAAGCCGGGCTGGAGCAGCTGGCGGCCAAGTACCCCAACATCATCCAGGCCGTCCGGGGGGTGGGCCTGATGCTGGCGGTGGAGTTCCACACCAGCGACCTGGGCTACGCCTGCGCCCGGGGGCTGTTCGCCCGGAAGGTCCTCACCGCCGGCACTCTGGTCAACGCCAAGACCATCCGCTTCGAGCCCGCGGCGGTGATCTCGGAGGAGGACATCCAGGCCGTTCTGACCCGCATGGACGAGGCCCTGGCGGACACCAAGGCCGAGTTCGTCCTCTAAGCCCGCGGCAACCTCCACCCATCCCTCTCTTGGCCCCCTGCCGCCCTGTGCGGCGGGGGGCCTTTGCCTTGCGGGCGGGGCGGGGGTGTGGTATGATAAAGGTTCCCATAGGAGGTGTATACCATGGACCACAGAAGGCGGTGGGCCGCCCTGGCGCTGGCCCTGGCCCTGGGGGCGGGGCTGGCGGGGTGCGGCAGCGCCCAGGCGCCGGAGGGGGCGGAACCCACCCAGACAGAGCCCGTTTCCCAGGCGCCGGAATGGGCCGCCTGGTCCCCCGTTGAGACCGGGGAGACCGCCCGGGGGGAGGTCTGCTTCGCCCTCTCCGCCCAGGAGCTCATCCGGCGGTGCAACGTCCGCTGGGCGGAGGCGTGGGGGGAGGACCTGCTGCCGCCCCTGGACCAGTGGATGGCCTACGGGGTGGGGACCCTCTCCCGCCGGGGCGGGGTGGAGGGGCGGCAGTACCAGTCCCTCCAGGACCCCAACAACTACGCCGAGCCTTTCCTCTCCCTGTGCCTGGCCCGGGAGGAGGACCGGGTGCTGGAGGTGGTTACCGGCCTGTCCCAGAAGAACTACACCGGGGCCCCCACGGCCCTCTTCCAGGGCAAGAGCCTGTGCGCCCTCCAGGCCTTTTTCCCGGAGCTGACGGAGGCGGACTTTTCCGCCCTGTACGAAACCCTCTCCCAGGGCGCCCGTTACGCCGAGACCTGGGAGACCCCTCTGCCCGCCCGGGTGGCCTGGCAGGACGGGGTGGCCTGCTACCTGCTGCTGCAGATCGGGGAGTATGACCAGTTCCACATCCGTCCGGCGGACCCGGCCCTGCTGGCCCAGTGGCGGGCTGCCGGGGTGGAGGTGACGGAGGGCATCTGCCCAATATCCCCACAACCCAATCCCACGGAAGGAGACGTGACGCCATGATGAAAGAGATGCGCTGGCAGGGCCTCTCCCTGCTGACCCACACCCCCCAGGGGGAAGTGCCCCCCTTCCTCCGCCCGGCGGCCACGGAGGCCCCCTGGGCCTTCCACCACACTCTGCCGGACTATGCCCCCACCCCCCTGGTGCGGCTGCCTGGCCTGGCCCGGGCTTTGGGGGTGAGGGAGGTTCTGGTAAAGGACGAATCCCGTCGCTTCGGCCTCAACGCGTTCAAAGGGCTGGGGGGCATTTACGCCCTGGCCCGGGCGGCGGGAGAGGCGCTGGGACTGGCGGGGCCCCTCACCTGGGAGCGTCTCCAGACCCCGGCGGTCCGCCAGGCCCTGGCGGGGGTGGAGTTTGTCACCGCCACCGACGGCAACCACGGCCGGGGGGTGGCCTGGGCTGCCCGGCGGCTGGGGTGCCGGGCGCATGTGTATCTCCCGGCGGGGTCGGTGCCTGCCCGGGCCCAGGCCATTCTGGATGCCGGGGCGGTGGAGGCGGAGATCCTCCCCCTGTCCTACGACGGCACGGTGGCCCATGCCGCCCGCCTGGCCCAGGAGAAGGGCTGGCGTCTCATCCAGGATACCAGCTGGCCGGGGTACGAGGAGGTCCCGGCCTGGATCGTCCAGGGCTACACCACCATGGCCCGGGAGGCGGCGGAGCAGCTGGAAGAGCTGGGCCTGGCCCGGCCCACCCATGTCTTTCTCCAGGCGGGGGTGGGGGCCATGGCCGGCGGGGTGCTGGGGTACCTGGCCGCCCGGTATGGGGAGGCCGCCCCGGACTTCCTCATCGCCGAGCCGGAGGACATCCCCTGCATCTACGCCTCCGCCCAGGCGGGCCAGCCCCGCAGGGTGGAGGGGCAGGCGGGGACCATCATGGCCGGGCTCAACTGCGGCACCCCCTGCTCCCTCACCTGGCCGGTGCTCCGGGACCTGGCCCGGTGGTATGCCGCCTGCCCCGACGCTGTGGCCGAGGAGGGAATGCGCCTGCTGGGCCGCCCCCACCCGGGGGACCCGGCGGTGGTCTCCGGGGAGAGCGGGGCGGTGACGGCGGGCCTGCTGGCCCGGCTGGCCCAGAGCCCCCTCCGCCAAGACCTGGGGCTGGGGGAGGACAGCGTGGTCCTCCTCTTCAGCACCGAGGGGGACACCGACCCGGAACACTACCGCCAGGTGCTGCGGAATTGACAAATGGAAAAAACGTGGTATGGTATAGGGAGAACCTTTCCACACCCGGAAGCACAGGAGGAATCATCATGGCAAAGAATCGGAAATGGGGCCCGGTGCTGGCCTTTGGGGCCGTGACCGCCGTGTTGGGCGGCATCGCGGCCTATAAGCACCGCAAAGAGATCGAGCGGACCCTCCAGGAGATCGCCGACCAGATGGACGCCTGGGACAGCAGCGAGGATTTCTTCCACGACGAGGACGCGGTGGTCCACACCGTGACCCACGCCGAGAAGGACGAGGCAGCCGCCCAGGAGGACCAGGCCGCCGCGGAAGGGGAGGCCGCCGAGGAGAGCGACTTCGTGGACGCCCCCGGCGACGCGGAGCCTGCCCAGGAGGCCCAGGAAGAGAAACCCGAAGTCTGAACGCAGCCGCTGCCCTCTGTTCTTGGCAACAGGGGGCAGCGTCATCTGGAAAAACGAAAGGGGGGAGACGGCATGGAGATCGACATTCAGCCGGCCTATGGCCAGCAGGAGGCCGTGCGGGAGCTGCTGCTGGAGTACACCGACCTGCTGCTGGCCCAGGGGACGGGAGACGCGGTCTCCTGCCTGCGGCGGCAGAACTTCCAGGGGGAGCTGGAGAACCTCACCGGGAAATACGGCGCCCCCTGGGGCCGCCTCTACCTGGTCCGGGTGGACGGGGTGGCGGCGGGGTGCGCGGCCATGCAGCGGCTGGACCGGTACCGTTGCGAGCTCAAGCGCCTCTACATCCGCCCGGCCTTCCGGGGCCAGGGCCTGGCCCGGCAGCTGGTGGAGCGCCTGCTGGCCGAGGCCCGGGACGCCGGGTACGAGGCCATGCTCCTGGACACCTTCCCCTTCCTCTCCCAGGCCATCCGCCTGTACCGGGACATGGGCTTTTACGAGATCCCCCGGTACAACAGCTTCGGGCGGAGCCTGATTTATATGCGCAAGGATTTGCAGCCGGCGTAGGAAAGCCAGAGGGCACGGCCAGCGGATGGCCGTGCTTTTTCCTTGCCCGTCCTGCAAGGCCGCCCACCCCGGCCCACGGGGCCGGCGGCGTCGGGGACGCCGTCCAAGGGTTTTGGGCCTTGCCCAAAACCTTGGCGTACGCCGAGCCGCAGCGAGGTGTTTCGGCGCGCAACCGCCGCATAGCGGCAGCTCTTAGCGCGGAGATGGGGCAATGCATTTGCCCCGAGCAGTTGAAATCCTCCGACCAGCAAAAAGCATGATCACCCAAGATCGTGCCATTTACAAGCGAAAAATCCGGCCCACGGGGCCGGCGGTGTCGGGGACGCCGTCCAAGCGTTTTGGGCCTTGCCCAAAACCTTGGCGTAGGGGCAATTCATTTGTCCCGAGCAGTTGAAATCCTCCGACCAGCAAAAAAAGACACGACCTGAAAGGTCGTGTCTTTTTTTGATTGGTCGGAGTGTGGGGATTCGAACCCCAGGCCTCTTGGACCCGAACCAAGCGCGATACCAAACTTCGCCACACCCCGGGATAGCTTTACTATTATACGCAAGGGCCCCGGGAATGTCAAGCGCTGGCGGGGGAAAATTCTCCCGGCATATTCCCCCGGGCCCGTCCATAGAGATGAAGGGAAGAAAAACCGGAAGGGGGCATGGAGAATGTCCGGCAGCGGAAGGAAAAAGGGCAAGCGCGCCCCCCTGACCCCGGGGGAGCGCCGCCGCCTGCGGCAGCTGGTGGTGTGCCTGGTCCTCTTTGGGGTGGTCTTTCTGGGCCGGGGGACGGACTGGGCCCCGGTGGCCCAGCTGTCCCAGACCGTGGGGGAGCTGGTCCGGGCGGACACGGACTTCCAGGCGGTCTTTGCCCGGATGGGGGAGTCCCTCTCCAAGGGGGAGCCGGCGGTGGAGACCTTCCGTTCCCTGTGGGACGGGGTCTTCCCCCAGGAAGAGCAGAAGGAGCAGGAGGACCAGGAAGATACCCCGGCGGCCCGGCCGGCCCCGGGGGACGAGGAAGGAGGGGAGGACCGCGGGGCGGAAGGTGCATAGCACGGGAGGCTTCTGGCTGGTGTTGGGGGCGCTGCTGCTGGCGGCGTCCCTTCGCCTGCTGTTCTGGGCGGCGGTGGCGGCGGCGGTCCACGAGCTGGGCCACGGCCTGGCCATCCGGGCCCTGGGGGGGCGGGTGGCCAGCCTCCGCCTCACCGGGGTGGGGGCGGTGATGCGCCCCCGGCGGGCCCGGCTCTTCTCCTACTGGGAGGAGTGCCTGGTGGCCCTGGCGGGGCCGGGAGCCAGCTTCCTCCTGGCCCTGGGGGCGGCGGGCTGGGGGCGGCAGTTCGGCAGCGGGGACGCCTACCTCCTGGCGGGGGTGAGCCTGGCCTTTGGGGTGTTCAACCTCCTCCCCCTGGGCCCCCTGGACGGGGGGCGGGTCCTCCGGGCCCTGGCCTCCCGCTGGGCCGGCCCCGACGCCGGGGAGCGGCTGTGCGGCGGCCTCACCCGGGCGCTGGCCCTGGCCCTGGCTGCCCTGGGGCTGTGGGTGCTGGGCACCGGGGGGAACTTCACCCTCCTGCTGTGCGCCGCCTGGCTGCTCTGGAGAAAGGAGGGGGCGTGAGGAGGCCCCGCGCCGGACAGCCTGCCACGGGAAGCCGAACCAGGAAAAAAGCGCATAGCAGCCTTGCCTTTGGGATAAAATTATGATAAAATAATGCCACAAAGGAGGCGATCCCATGCTGCACATTCGACCGGTCTCAGACCTGCGCAACCACTTTTCTGAGGTGGAGGAGGAGGTCCTGTCCCGGGGGGAGCCGGTGTTCCTCACGAAGAATGGCTACGGCTCCATGGTCCTGCTGAGCCTGGAGCAGTACGAGGCCCTCACCAACGACGTGGAACTGGCTCTGGAGGAGGCCGATCGGGCGGCGGACCTCTCCGATACCCGGCATTCCGCCCAGGAGGTCTTTGGCCGGGTGAGGAGGCGGATCCGTGAACGAAAGGTCTTATAAGCTGCGCTTTCTCCCCCTCTTCGAGGAGGACCTCAACGAGATCGTGGACTACATCACCTACCGCCTGCGCAACCCCGCCGCGGCGGAGCGGCTGGTGGACGATGTGGAGGCGGCCATCCAAGACCGCCTGGCCTGCCCGGAGGCCTTTGAGCCCTACCGCTCCATCCGGGAGCGGCAGCACCCCTACTACCGCATCTCGGTGCGGAACTTCACGGTGTTCTACGTGGTCATCGGCGATGTCATGGAGGTGCGCCGCATCCTCTACAGCCGCCGGAACTGGCAAAAGCAGATTTGAAACCAAGCTGCCCCTGTCCACACCAGAATGGACAGGGGCAAAGTTTTGCCCTCCCCCCAACCCCGCCCCGCCCCTTGCCAGACGGGCGTTTTTTTGGTATAATTCCCTATCAATGAAGCAACCACCTGCCCCGGCGGGTGAAACCCGCTGTTTGTTGGCATACTGGTGGAAGGAGAACGGTGTATGGGCATGTTTTCACAACTGGCCCAGGGGGTGGACTGGTCCAGCCTGGGGGCCATGGTCCTGCGGATCGTGGTGGTCCTGCTGTGCCTGGTGGTCCACGAGGTCTGCCACGGCCTGGCGGCCTACTGGCTGGGGGACCCCACCGCCAAGCTCCACCACCGGCTGTCCCTGAACCCCATCCGCCACCTGGACCCCTTCGGCCTGCTGATGATGGTGGTGGTGGGCTTCGGCTGGGCCAAGCCCGTGCCGGTGGACCCCCGCTATTTTAAGAATCCCAAGGCGGGCATGGCCGTCACCGCCCTGGCCGGCCCGTTGTCCAATTTGATCATGGCCTATCTCTCCGCCCTGGCCCTGGGGGCCCTGTCCGCCCTGGCGGCGGTGCGGGGGGAGTCGGCGGGCCTGGCCCTCTGGCTGGACTTCTTTGCCCTGATGGTGAGCCTGAACATCGGCCTGGGGATCTTCAACCTCATCCCCTTCCCGCCCCTGGACGGGTCCAAGGTGGTGGCCATGTTCCTCCCCGACCGGTGGTACTACCGCTGGATGCAGCTGGAGCGGTACGGGATGTTCATCCTGATGATCGCCCTGTGGTTCGGTGTGTTCGACGGGTTTTTGGGCACGGCCCGGAACCTCCTGGTCAACTGGATGCTCCAGGGGGCCAACGCCGTCTTCCAGGCCGTGGTGGGCCTGCTGTTATGAGTACCGAGCGCCCCGTCTACCACCTCAAGGGGATCCTCCGAAACGGGGCGGAGGCCACGGAGGACTTTGTGGGGCCCCTGGACCTCATCCTCCACCTGCTGAAGAAGAATCAGATCGCCATCCGGGACATCCCCCTGGCGGGGATCCTGGACCAGTTCGTCCAGTGGATGGCCGCCCGCCGGGCCCTGGATCTGGAGGTGGCCGGGGAGTTCATCGCCATGGCCTCCCACCTGATGCTGCTGAAGACCCGGATGGTCCTCTCCGAGGAGGACCGCCAGGCCCAGGAGGAGATGGCCGAGCTCATCGCCTCCCTGGAGGCCCGGCAGCGCCAGGCCAGCTTCCGCCGCTGCCAGGCCGCCCTGCCCTGGCTGGCGGGGGCCTGGCAGCGGGGGCGGGCCTATGTGTCCAAGGGGCCCGAGGCCCGGTTTGCCCGGCGGGTGTACCGCTATGAACACGCCCCGGAGGACCTCCTCCGGGCCCTGGGGGGCTGGCAGGCCCGGCAGAAGACCGCCCTGCCCCCCGCCCTGGAGGAGTTCCGGGGGGTGGTCCGGCCGGAGCCCTACCGGGTGGAGAAAAAGGGGGCGGAGATCTTGGACCGCCTCCGCCAGGCCGGGTCCCTCCGGTGGGAGGACCTGGTCCGGGCCAGCCAGAGCAAGTCGGAGGTCACCGCCGCCTTCCTGGCCCTGCTGGAGCTCTGCCGCCGGGGGAAGGTCCATTTGGAGGGGGGCATGGACAACCCCCGGATCGCCCCGGCGGAGGAGACGTAACACCCACACTTGCGGAAAGGGGGGAGTCCATTGGAGCGAAGGGAACAAGACAGCGCCCTGGAGGCCATCCTCTTTGCCCTGGGGGAGCCTGTGGAGGAGGAGCGCCTGGCCCAGGCCCTGGCCTGCACCCCCCAGGAGGTTCGGGAAGCCTGCCAGGCCCTGGCCCGGCGCTACGAGACGGAACAGGCCGGCCTGCGGCTGCTGCGGATGGAGAGCCGGTGGCAGATGGTCTCTGCCCCCCAGTATGGGGAGGTCATCCAGACCCTTCTGGCCCGGGGAAAGGCGGACAAGCTCTCCCCGGCGGCCCTGGAGACCCTGGCCCTGGTGGCCTATTTCCAGCCGGTGACCCGGGTGTACCTGGACCAGGCCCGGGGGGTGGACTGTTCCCACTCCCTGGCCCTGCTACTGGACCGGGAGCTGGTGGCCCCCTGCGGCCACCTGGACGCCCCGGGGCGGCCCATCCTCTATAAAACCACCCCCGCCTTCCTCCGGGCCTTCGGCCTGGAGGACCTGGAGGACCTGCCCCCCCTGCCGGAGGAGGCCCCCGGGGAAGGAGAGGGGGAAGGCCCATGACTGGCTGGATCCTGCTGGGGGTGCTGGCCCTTCTGGTGCTCCTGGTGTGCCTGCTCCGCCTGGGGGCGGCGGCGGGCTACGACGAGACCGGGGGCTGGGTGAAGGTCCGCCTGGGGCCCAAGTGGGTGACCCTCTATCCCCAGGACCCGGACCAGGCCGCCCGGCGGAAGGAAAAAAAGGCCCGCAAGGCCGCCCAAAAGGCTGCCAAGCCCCCCAAACCGGCCCCGGAGAAGCCCACCTTAGGGGGCGCCCTGGACCTGGCCCGGGACCTGCTGCCCGACGTGAAGGCGGCGGCGGGGAAGTTCCGGCGGAAGCTGCGCATCGACGACCTCTTCCTCTACCTGGAGTGGGGGGAGCCCGACCCCGCCGACGCGGCCATCCACTATGGCCAGGCCTGGGGGGCGGCGGAGGCCATCGCCGCCTTCCTGGAGGCCAACTTTACCGTGAAACACAGGGAGATCTCCCTGGATTTGAACTACCAGCTGGACAAGCCCCGGCTCACCCTCCGGGCGGCCCTGTCCCTGACGGTGGCCCAGCTGCTGGCCATCGCCCTCCCCCTGGGGTGGGCGGCGGTGAAAACAATTTGGAAGCGAAGGAAACAAACGCATCCCGAGGCGGTGTGCGCCGTCCCGGGAAGGAAAGGG
The DNA here is from genome assembly GCA_019115545.1 of Candidatus Evtepia faecavium. Taxonomy (GTDB): domain Bacteria; phylum Bacillota; class Clostridia; order Oscillospirales; family Oscillospiraceae; genus Evtepia; species Evtepia faecavium. The sequence continues at coordinate 15,167 of DXDK01000127.1, read as the reverse complement.
GAGCCCAACAATGGAAAGAAATCATCCTGTCAGTGAACTCATGGCCGAGACCATCCAGCAGATCCGCAACGCCGTGGACGCCAACACCGTGGTGGGGGAGCCCATCGTGGCCGGGGAGGTCACCCTGATCCCCGTGTCCCGGATCTCCCTGGGCTTTGGTACCGGCGGCTCGGAGATGGGGGGCAAGGCCCCCAAGGCCCTGGGGGAGAACCCCTTCGGCGGCGGGGGCGGCGCGGGGCTGAAAGTGATCCCCGTCTGCTTCCTGGTGGTCAGCGGGGGGATGGTGAAGGTCCTCCCCGTGGACGCCGCCCCGGAGACCAGCCTGGACCGGGTGGTGGACCTGATCCCCGACCTGGTGAACAAGCTCACCAGCTACCTGGAGGAGCGCAAGGCCAAAAAGGAGGCCGAGGGCACCCCGGGGGTATAATCCCGCCCCCCGCCCGGCATACTACGGAGGAAACTCTGTACACGGGAGGGGATCCGGTTGCGAAGACAACTTGCGGCCCTGGGGGTGCTGTGCGTCCTGCTGCCGGGGCTGGTGCTCCATACCCAAGCGGCGGAGGCGCCTGCGGTTTCCGCGGCCTCCGCTGTTTTGCTGGACGGGGAGACGGGGCGGGTGCTCTATGCCAAGGACGAGAACACCCCCCGGGCCATCGCCAGCACCACCAAACTCATGACCGCCCTGGTGGCGGCGGAGTATTTCGGCGGGGACCTGTCCCAGTCGGTGGAGATCCAGAAGGACTGGACGGGGGTGGAGGGGACCTCCCTCTACCTGGTCCCCGGGGAGCGGCTGCGGGTGGAGACCCTGTTCTACGGCCTGCTCCTCCCCTCGGGGAACGACGCGGCGGTGGCTCTGGCCTGCGTCTGCGCCGGGGATGTGGAGACCTTCGTGGCCTGGATGAACCAGCGGGCCCGGGATTTGGGGATGACCCACACCCACTTCTCCGACCCCAACGGTTTGGGGGATGAAAACCACTATGCCTCCGCCCTGGACATGGCCAAGCTGGCCCGGGCCTGCCTGGAAAACCCCACCGTGGCAAAGGCGGTGGCCACCAAGCAGATCACCCTGGAGGGGCGGCAGCTGGTGAACCACAACAAGCTGCTGTGGCAGTACGAAGGGTGCACCGGGATGAAGACGGGGTACACCCGCCAGGCCGGCCGCACCCTGGTCTCCTGCGCGGAGCGGGACGGCCAGACCCTCATCTGCGTCACCCTCAACGACCGGGACGACTGGGCCGACCACAAGGCCCTGCTGGACTACGGCTTTGCCGCCTATCCCCGCACCGTCCTGGCCCAGGGGGGGGAGGAGCTGGCCCGGGTCCCCCTGGAGGGGAGCCTGCTGCGCCGGGCGGCGGTGGAGGCCCGGGAGACGGTGGCCTACCCCCTGAAGGAGGGGGAACAGGTCACCACCCAGGTGGACCTGCCCGACACGGTCCCCGCCCCGGTGGTCCGGGGGGAGATCGCCGGCACCGTCCGCTTCCTGGTGGCGGGGCAGGTGGTGGGGGAGAGCTACCTGGTCTGGTCCCAGGACGCCGGACGGGACGTGGTGGAACACCGGGGCCTGGGGGCCCTGTGGGACTTCCTCCAGGGGAAGCAGACCCTCGCCCCGGCGCCGGAAGGGACGCAGCCATAGAAAGGAAGATCCCATGGAAGATCGCCTGCAGAAGATCCTCTCGGCGGCGGGGGTGTGCTCCCGCCGCCAGGCAGAGGCCTACATACAGCAGGGGCGGGTGACGGTGAACGGCCGCCCCGCTGCCCTGGGGGACAAGGCAGACCCCCAGCGGGACACCATCGCCCTGGACGGGCGGCCCGCCCTGCAGCCGAAGGCGCGGACGGTGCTCATGCTCTACAAGCCCCGGGGGGTGGTGACCACCCTCTCCGACGAGAAGGGCCGCCCCACTGTGGCCGGCCTGGTGGGGGAGGCCCGGGGCCGGGTGTGGCCGGTGGGCCGGCTGGACATGGACTCCGAGGGCCTGCTCCTGCTCACCGACGACGGGGCTCTTACGAACGCCCTGCTCCACCCCCGGCACGAGGTGGAGAAGGAATACCTGGTGTGGGTCACTGGCTTTCGCCCCGGGGCGGAGGGGGCCCTGGCCCGCCCCATGACCCTGGACGGCCAGCCCCTCCGCCCGGCCAAGGTCCGCCTGGTGCGCCAGGGGGCGGGGCGGGCCCTGCTGTCGGTGGTGATCCACGAGGGGAAGAACCGGCAGATCCGCCGGATGTGCGCCCAGTGCGGCCTGGCGGTGACCCGGCTCAAGCGGGTGCGGGAGGGGTCCCTCAGCCTGGACCGGGCCCTGGCCCCCGGCCAGTGGCGGCCCCTGACGGAGGGGGAAGTGTCCCGTTTGCGGCGGGAAACTTTTCTGCAAGAATAAGAAATTTTTCTTGCAAAATGAGGCGGGCCGCGCTATAATATCCCCAAAGAACGGCCGCAAACCGGCCACACAGCCCTGGCCGGGGCTGTGCTTCCCCCGTGGAAGCTCCCCCGGACCAGGAGGAACGCCGCAGGGGAGGCATCGCCCATGTCGAAAGATATCCTTTCTCTCATCAGCAGCAAAATGAACACCTTTTCCAAGGGACAGAAGCTCATTGCCAACTACATCCTGTCCTCCTATGACAAGGCGGCTTTCATGACCGCCAGCAAACTGGGCAAAACCGTCCACGTCAGCGAGTCCACCGTGGTGCGCTTTGCCTCGGAGCTGAAGTATGACGGCTACCCCGCCATGCAGAAAGCCCTGCAGGAGATGATTCGCAACAAGCTCACCTCCATCCAGCGCATCGAGGTGACCAACGACATCATCGGCAACCAGGACGTGGTGAGCACCGTCATGCAGTCGGACATGGAGAAGATCCGCATGACCATGGAGGAGATCGACCGGGAGAGCTTCCAGGCGGCGGTGGACACCATCGTGGGCGCCAAGAAGATCTACATCCTGGGCACCCGGTCCTCGGGTTCCCTGGCGGGGTTCCTGTCCTTCTACTTCGGCCTCATGTTCGACAACGTGGTCCACGTGGGGGAGAGCGCCAACCAGGAGATCTTTGACCAGATCGTCCAGGTGGGGGAGGGGGACGTGACCATCGGCCTGTCCTTCCCCCGGTACTCCCGGCGGACGGTGCGGGCCATCAACTTCGCCCACGAGCGGGGGTCCAAGGTCATCGCCATCACCGACAACGCCTCCAACGCCATGGCCAAGGCAGCCGACTACGTCCTGCTGGCCAAGAGCGACATGGCCTCCTTTGTGGACTCCCTGGTGGCGCCCCTGAGCCTCATCAACGCCCTGCTGGTGGCCATCGCCCGGAGCAAGTCGGACATTGTGGAGCACTTTGAGCGCCTGGAGCACATCTGGGAGGAGTACGGCGTCTTTGTGAGCATGGAGGAAGAGGAGCAATGAGCCTGCCTGTGGTGGTCCTGGGGGGCGGGGCGGCTGGGATGATGGCCGCCCTCTCCGCCCGGGAGGCCGGGGCCGCCGTGACCCTGCTGGAGCCCAACGAGAAGCTGGGGCGGAAGCTCTACATCACCGGCAAGGGCCGGTGCAACCTCACCAACAACACCACCCCCCAGGGGGTGCTGGAACACGTGCCCCGGAACGGGCGCTTTCTCTACAGCGCCGTCACCCGCTTCCCGCCGGGGGCGGTGATGGCATACTTTGAGGAACTGGGCGTCCCCCTGAAGACCGAGCGGGGGGGACGCGTTTTTCCCTGCTCTGACCGGGCGGCCGACGTGATCGACGCCCTGTTTTTTGCCCTGAAGCGCCGGGGAGTGACCCTCCTCCACCGCCGGGCAGAGCGCCTGGTGCTGGAGCGGGGCCGGGTCGTCGGGGTGACGGCGGGGGGAGAGACCCTTCCCGCCGGGGCGGTGGTGGTGGCCACCGGGGGCCTGTCCTACCCCGCCACCGGCTCCACCGGGGACGGGTACTGGCTGGCGGAGCAGGCCGGGCACACCATCGTGCCCCCCCGGCCCTCCCTGGTCCCCCTGGAGGAGGCGGGGGACACCTGCGCCCAGATGCAGGGCCTGTCCCTGCGCAACGTCACCCTCACCCTGAAAAACCAGAAGAAGAAAGCGGTTTTCCAGGAGCAGGGGGAGCTGCTGTTCACCCACTTCGGCCTGTCCGGGCCCCTGGTGCTCAGCGCCAGCGCCCACGCCAACTGGGCCAAGGAGACCTACACCGCCGTCATCGACCTGAAACCCGCCCTGGAGGAGGCCAAGCTGGAGGCGCGGATCCTCCGGGACATCGCCCAGGCCCCCAACAAGGCCTTTCACAACTTCCTGGAGGGGCTGCTCCCCCGGAAGATGGTGCCGGTGATGGCCCAGCGGGTGGAGATCCCCCCGGACCTGCCGGTGAACGCCCTCACCCGGGGCCAGCGCCGGCATCTGGTGGAGACCATGAAAGCCTTCTCCGTGCCCATCGCCGGGACCCGGCCCATCAAGGAGGCCATCATCACCGCCGGCGGGGTAAAGACCGGGGAGGTGGACCCGGGGACCATGATGTCCAAGAAGGTGGCCGGCCTCTTCTTCGCCGGGGAAGTGCTGGACGTGGACGGCTATACCGGGGGCTTCAACCTCCAGATCGCCTGGTGCACCGGCCGGGCGGCGGGGCAAGGGGCCGCCCGTTACATCGAGGAGGATGGGACATGACCTATCGCAGCATCGCCATGGACGGCCCCTCCGGGGCCGGCAAGAGCACCCTGGCCCGGGCCCTGGCGGCCCGCCTGGGGTTTTTATATGTGGACACCGGGGCCATCTACCGCACGGTGGGCCTCTACACCGCCCGGCAGGGGGGAGACTGCGGCCGAAAAGAGGACGTGGTGTCCCGCCTGCCGGAGCTGCGCCTCTCCCTGGCCTACGGGGAGGACGGGCTGCAGCACATGTTCCTCCAGGGGGAGGACGTGACGGAGGCCATCCGGGACAACGCCGTCTCCCGGTATGCCTCCCAGGTCTCTGCCTATCCCGAGGTCCGGGCCTTTCTGCTGGAAATGCAGCGGGAGCTGGCCCGCACCCACAACGTCATCATGGACGGCCGGGACATCGGCACCGTGGTGCTGCCCCAGGCCGACCTGAAGGTCTTCCTCACCGCCTCGGTGGAGGAGCGGGCCCGCCGCCGCTGGGCGGAGCTGGCCGCCCGGGGCCAGGAAGTGGACCTGGACACCGTCCGGGAGGAGATCGCCCGGCGGGACTATGACGACACCCATCGGGCCGCCGCCCCCCTGCGGAAGGCGGCCGACGCCGTGGAGGTGGACACCTCCCACCTGAACTTCCAGGAGAGCCTGGACGCCCTGCTCGCCCTGGTGAAAGAGAGGTTATCCCTTTGACACTCTATCAGCTTGCCTATGTGATCAGTAAGTTTATTTTTTCCATTGTGACCTTCCGTACGCCGCTGAAGGCCTACGGCCAGGGGAACATCCCCAAGGGCGGGGCGGTGATCTGCGCCAACCACGCCCACAACTCCGACCCCTTCTACATCGTCTACTCCTTCCAGCGGCAGGACAAGATCTGGATCATGGCCAAGGAGGAGATCCGCCACTACCCCGTGGTGGGGCGGCTGCTCAACTGGCTGGGCTTCGTCATCTGGGTGAAGCGGGGCAAGTCCGATGTGGGGGCGGTGAAGTCCGCCCTGAAGGCCCTGAAGGGGCAGGAGAAGCTCCTGATCTTCCCCGAGGGCACCCGCCACGAGGAGATCGGCGAGGGCAAGACCGGGGCGGCCATGATGGCCATCCGCACCGGGGTGCCGGTGCTGCCGGTGTACATCGACCCCCAGCGGAAGCACTTCCAGCGGACGAAGGTGTACATCGGGGAGCCCTACATGCCCTTCCCGGAAAAGCGCCGGGCCACCGCCGAGGACTATGAGGTGGTCACCCAGGAGATCATGGACCGCATCCGGGCCGTCCGGGACCGCCGGGCAGAGATGGAGGCGGCGGAATGAGGGAAGTCATCCTGGCCAAGTCCGCCGGCTTCTGCTTCGGGGTGCGCCGGGCGGTGGAGCTGGCCCAGAAAGTGGCCGCCAGCGGCCAGCCCTATGTGATGCTGGGCCCTGTCATCCACAACGACCACGTGATCGCCGAGCTGGAGAGAAAAGGGGTGCGGTGCGTGGCCTCCCTGGAGGAGGTCCCCCCGGGGTGCGGGGTGATCATCCGCTCCCACGGGGAGGGGAAGGCGGTCTACGACCGCCTGGCTGCCCTGGGCTGCCCGGTGGCCGACGCCACCTGCGTCAAGGTGGCCAAGATCCACCAGATCGTGGCCGACGCCAGCCAACGGGGTCGCCAGGTCATCATCATCGGCGACCCGGCCCACCCCGAGGTCCAGGCCATCGCCGGCTGGTGCACGGGGGCGAAAATCTTCAGAAATGTGGAAGAATTGACAACATTTTTGGAGGAAAGGAACGAAAATTCACAAAAACCAGTGACCTTGGTTTCGCAAACTACATCAACGGATAGAATTTGGAGCCCCTGCCGAGAAAAAGTAAAAAAAGAGTGTACAAATGCGGAAATCTTTGATACAATATGTGATGCTACGTGTATGCGGCAATCAGAAGCGCAGAGTTTGGCGGAGCGATGCCAGATGATGATTGTCATCGGCGATCAAAAAAGCTCCAACACGACCCGTCTTGCTGAGTTATGCCGGGCACACTGCCCGTTGGTTTACCACATCAGCCGGGCTGAGGAGCTCGACCCGAGGAAGGTGAGCGGGGTAGCTTCTGTGGGAATCACCGCTGGCGCGTCGACGCCGGGGTGGATAATAAAGGAGGTCAAAGACAAAATGAGCGAAGAAAACAACAACGCTATGGAGATCGAGGAGTCCTTCGCTGACATGCTGGAGAAATCGATCAAAACTTTAAATACGGGAGATAAGGTCACCGGCGTGGTCACCGGCATCACCGCCACCGAGGTCAACGTGGACCTGGGCACCAAGCACGCCGGCTACATCCCCCTGTCCGAGCTCAGCGACGACCCCTCCGCCAAGCCGGAGGACATCGTCAAGGTGGGCGACGAGATCGAGACCTATGTCATGCGCGTCAACGACGTGGAGGGCGTGGCCACCCTGTCCAAGAAGCGCCTGGACAGTGTGAAGCACTGGGATACCGTGGAGGCCGCCGTGGAGGAGAAGACCGTCCTGGAAGGCCCCGTGACCGAGGTCAACAAGGGCGGCGTCGTGGTGAACCTGAAGGGCATCCGCGTCTTCGTCCCCGCCTCCCAGACCGGCAAGCCCAGAGGGGCCGACCTGTCTGAGATGGTGGGCCAGCAGGTGAAGCTGCGCATCACCGAGGTCAACCGCTCCCGCCGCCGTGTGGTGGGCTCCATCCGCTCCGTCCTGGCAGAGGAGCGGGCCGCCAAGGCCGCCGAAGTGTGGGCCAACATCGAGGAAGGCAAGCACTATGAGGGCACCGTGAAGTCCCTGACTTCCTATGGCGCCTTCGTGGACATCGGCGGCGTGGACGGCATGGTCCACGTGTCCGAGCTGTCTTGGAGCCGCATCAAGAACCCCGCCGAAGTGGTGGCTGTGGGCGACAAGGTGGACGTGTACGTCATCTCCTTCGACGCCGAGAAGAAGAAGATCTCCCTGGGCATGAAGGACCGCAACGAGGATCCCTGGGAGAAGTTCACCTCCACCTACGAGGTGGGCTCCGTGGCCACCGTCCGGGTGGTGAAGCTGATGACCTTCGGCGCCTTCGCCGAGATCGTCCCCGGGGTGGACGGCCTGATCCACATCTCCCAGATCGCCGACCACCGCATCGAGAAGCCCGGCGACGTGCTGGAAGAGGGCCAGACTGTGGACGTGAAGATCACCGACATCGACTACGAGCGGAAGAAGGTCTCCCTGTCCATCCGCGCCCTGCTCAACGACCACCGCGCCGCCGAGGAGGACGAGGGCGAGGAGGAGTAATCCCCCCAGCCAGCGTACCGGCAGAGAAGAACGGAAAGGGGAACTGCCGGGGAACGGGCAGTTCCCCTTTTTCTAAAATCCATGGGGATGACGGGCCTTTGCCCGGACCCAATATCCAAGAATGGAGGACGTCTGTATGGCAACCATCACGAAAGACACCATCGTGGGCGACATCCTGGACATCGCCCCGGAGACCGCCCCCGCTTTCATCGACATCGGCATGCACTGCCTGGGCTGCCCCGCCTCCCGGAACGAGACCGTGGAGCAGGCCTGCCTGGTCCACGACCAGCCGGTGGAGGAGCTGGTGGAAAAGCTCAACGCCATCATTGCGGCCAACCGCAAGTAACAAGGCAGAAAGGAAAACGGGAGCGGTCCCTCCGCTCCCGTTTTTTTATGAACCGGCGCCCTGGGCGCGGGAAGGAGGCTGTATGCGCGCTTTGGACCTGTCCCCCCGTCTGGCCGCGGTGGCGGCCCAGGTGCCCCTGGGGGCCCGCCTGGCGGACGTGGGCACCGACCACGCCTATCTCCCCACCTGGCTCCTGCTGAAAGGGCGGATCCGGGGGGCGGTGGCCACCGACGTGAACCCGGGCCCCCTCCAGCGGGGGCGGGAGACCGCCCGGGCCTACGGGGTGGAGGAACACATCGACTTCCGCCAGTGCGACGGCCTGGCCGCCCTGGCCCCGGGGGAGGCGGACACGGTGGTCCTGGCCGGTATGGGAGGGGACCTGATGGTCCGCATCCTCTCCACCGCCCCCTGGACCCGGGAGGGGAAGCTCATCCTCCAGCCCATGAGCGCCCAGGAGGTCCTCCGGGCCTGGCTGACGGAGCACGGGTATGCCATCCTCTGGGAGGGCATCGCCCGGGAGGGGGAGAAGTTCTACCCCCTCTTCACCGCCACCGGGGGGGAGAGCCCCCCCTATACCCCCGGCCAGCTGTGGGCCGGCCGCCAGAGCCGGGGGGAGGACAACCCCCACCGGCTGGCCTACCTGGACCAGCAGATCCGCCGGCGGCAGCGGGCCCTGGCGGGCATGGCCCGGGGCAGCGCCCCCGACCCCGCCCAGCTGGCCCGGGAGGAGGCCCTGCTGGCCGATCTGCAGCGGATGCGAGAGGAGTGGATCACATGGCAACGGTAAGAGAACTCTATGCCCTGCTGGACCGGAAGGCCCCCTTCCGGACCCAGATGGATTTTGACAACGCCGGCTTCCTGGTGGGCCGGGGGGAGCGGGAAGTCACCCGGGTGCTGGTGGCCCTGGACATCACCCCGGAGGTCATCCAGGAGGCGGCGGAGACGGGGTGCCAGGTCATCCTGGCCCACCACCCGGTGATCTGGGGGAAACTGGGCCAGGTCACCGATGAGACCACCACCGGGGAGAAGGTGCTCTGCCTCATCGAGCACGGCATCGCCGCCATCTGCGCCCACACCAACCTGGATGCCGCCGAGGGGGGCGTGAACACGGAACTGGCCCGCCGCCTGGGCCTGGCGGACCCCGTCCCCCTGGAAACCGACGGGGTGGACGAGGCCGGCCGCCCCTACGGCGTGGGCCGGGTGGGGACCCTCCCCGGGGGTCCCATGTCCTTGGCGGACTTTGCCCGGAAGGCCAAGGCCGACCTGGGCCTGGCGGGCATCCGGGCCATGGACGCCGGGGTCCCGGTGCACAAAGTGGCCGTGGGGGGCGGGGCCTGCGGCTCCATGCTCCCCCAGGCCAAGGCCATGGGGTGCGACACCTTTCTCACCTCGGATCTGAAGCACGACCTCTACCTGGAGGCCCGGGCCCTGGGGATCAACCTCCTGGACGCGGGGCACTACTCCACCGAGGCGGTGGTCTGCCCGGTGCTGGCCCAGTGGGTGGAGGAAGCCTTTCCTGGCCTGGAGGTCCGGATCGCCCGGCGCCAGGGGGAGGTTTTCGCGTATTTCTGAGAAACACACCTTGTCAAGCGCGCCAGGCTGTGATAAAATATTTCCGCTTTATAGACAACGCTGGGAGGCCTCGGGCTTTCCAGGATTCTTAGGATAGAAGGGAACGATACATTTATGTCCGGACATTCCAAGTGGCATAACATTCAGAAGACCAAGGGCGCGGCCGACGCCAAGCGCAGCGCCGCCTTTACCAAGATCGCCAAAGAGATCATCGTGGCAGTGAAGACCGGCGGCTCCGGCGACCCCAACAACAACTCCCGCCTGGCCACCGTCATCGCCAAGGCCAAGGCGGTGAACATGCCCAACGACAACATCAAGCGCACCATCGACAAGGCCCTGGGGGCCAACAACACCGACAACTACGAGAGCGTGGTCTACGAGGGCTACGGCCCCAACGGCGTGGCCGTCATCGTGGAGGCCCTCACCGACAACCGCCAGCGCACCGCCCCGGAGGTCCGGCACCTGCTGGACAAGTTCGGCAAGGGCCTGGGGGCCACCGGCTGCGTGTCCTGGTCCTTTGACCGCAAGGGGGTCATCCTCCTGGACAACGAAGACGGGGACCTGGACGAGGACACCGTCATGATGGACGCCCTGGACTGCGGCGCCAGCGACTTTGAGGCCGACGGGGATGTGTTCACCGTCTACACCGAGCCCGACGACTGCGGCAAGGTGGCCGCCGCCCTGGAGGGCAAGGGCTATGTGCCCGCCTCCGCCCAGGTGGAGATGGTCCCCCAGAACTACGTCAAGCTCACCGACGCCGGGGACATCAAGAACATGGAAAAGCTCATCGACGCCCTGGAAGACAACGACGACGTGCAGAACGTGTACCATAACTGGGAGCAGGAGTGAGGCAACGTTTTGCCCGGGAATGTGCGTGAAGTGGGCTGAAAAACGAAAAAATCAGAACATTTGATAGGGTTACTATCTGGAGATCGCGGCGCGGCGGCATCCCCCTCTGAAGTCCGGGGGATGCTGCGCAGGCCGCGATCTCTGCGTTTTCTTTGCCATCTGAGAGAACAGCCCCCATACACCGGGTACAAACGGAGAGAAAATCGCCCTGACGTTGAAATTTTCTCCCATCGGTGGTATACTTTGCTTCACTGACGGAAAACCGTCTGCGGTGATGATTAAAGGAGTTTTCTCCCATGGACCATAAACTCGTTCGGGCGATCAGCAGCGTTACCTGCGTGATGCTGATGGTGAAGGCGCTGGCGATGGTAAAAAACATCCTGCAGGCCCGCGTGTTTGGTGCGGGGGCGGATGTGGACGCCTTTACCATGGCCAGCAACTACTCCATCGCCTTGTTTACCACGCTGTGCTACGCCCTGTGCATCGCGGCCATTCCCATCCTCACCCGGAAACTGATGCAGAGCCGGGAGGCGGGGTACCGCACAGCCAACATCCTGATTTCCAATACCGTGGTCCTCTCCCTGGCCGTCACGGGTGTGCTGCTCCTGGTGGGGGCAGCCGGGGGGATGGAGCAGCTGCTGGGCGTGGGGGAGCCGGTGTCCCTGTTTCGCTTCTGTTTCCTGGTGATGGTCCCTTCCCTGCCCATCATTGCGCTGACCTACCTGCTGCTGGCCCTGTTCCAGTCCATGGACCACTTCACCCTCCAGGGGCGGCTGAGTTTGCTCTACAACGTGATGCTCTGCGCCGTGCTCCTCCTGGCGGGGGACCGGCTGCCCTTGACGGCCTTTGCGGTGCTCACCTCCGCCGGCTGGCTGCTGCAGCTGGCCATGGTCCTGCCCAGCATGCGGAAGGAGGGCTACCGCCTGCGCCCCAAGCTGGCCTTCCGGGGGGAGGGGTACGGCATCTTCCTGCGGACCAGCGTCATGACCATGTACGTCTCCTCCCTCTTCCTGCTGTGCTACCTGGTGAACACCCGGTTCGCCACCGCCGGGGCGGAGGGGACGGTGGCGGGCTTTTTCTATGCCGAGCGCCTGTACGAACCCCTGTCCACGGCGCTGATCTACAGCGCGGGGATCGTGCTCTTCCCCGACTTCAGCCAGAAGTACACCCAGATGGGGGCGGGGGAATACCGGCGCCACGTGGTCCTGGTTTTGAAGAACACCCTGCTGGTCCTCCTCCCGGTGTCCCTGCTGTTCGCCGCCTTCGGCACGCCGGTGATCCGGGTGCTGTTTGAGGGGGGCGATTTCACCGGGAGGGACGCGCTGCTCAGCGGCAGCATCTTCTCCTGGTACATCCTGGGGCTTGTGGGCTTCCTGATGCTGGACCTCTTGAGCAAAGCCTACTTCGCCATGGGCCGCACCCTGCCCCCCATCTTGATGGCCACGGCGGTGCTGGCTGTGTGCGTGGGGGCCAACCTGCTGTGCCATGCCCTGGCGCCGGGCCGGCCGGAGCTGCTGGCCGGCGGCACCTCCCTGGGTTTCCTGGCGGTGGGTGCCGTGGCCTATGCGGGCTTTGCCCGGCAGGGGGGCGTGCCCCTGCCCTGGAAGCCGCTGCTGTGCTGCGGGATATTCTCCCTGATGACAGGGGGGCTGGCCTGGGGGGCCTACCGATGGATGGTGGCGTCCATCCACTCCAAGCTGGGCATGGTGCTGGTCTGCTGCGCCGTGGGAGCGGTGGTGATGGTGCTCTACCTGGCCCTCATGGGTCCCATGCTCCCCACCCGGCAACTTTTGAAAAAACTGGGGAGGCGAAGCCAAGTGTTGAAATCTTCTTCCCTTCGTTTCTATCTGACCCTGATCCTGGCCCTCTGCGGCGTCCTCTGCAGCGGCATCCTGCTCTTTTCCCGGGTGTCGGCGGAAGGGGAGGACCGGCAGGTCTGTGCCGCCCTTTCCCTGGCGGACTTGGACCGGCTGGCGGAGGAGAGCGGCCTGCCTGAGGAGACCTGGCGCACGGCCCTGGAAGGGGCCGGCGTGTGCCAGTGGATCGGGGCAGGGGAGGACTTCGTCCTGCCGGAGGACGCTGCCCCCAACAGCGCCCTTCCTCTGGCCCTGGTGGAGAACGAGACCCGCACCAGCGTAAATCTCCCGGAGGGGCTTGACCTGGACGCCTGGTCGGGGCCCATGGTAAAGACCCTCTGGCTCTATGACGACTACGCCAACCGGGCCCAGCCGGGGGACGCCCAGGAGATCGAGAACCTCCTCTTCCGGGCGGCCACGGACCGGGGGATGCGCCTGCTGATCCTGACCCCCTTCACCACGGCGGAGGGGGAGTTGATCCTGGACCCGGCGGTGTACGTCACCTGCCTGGACAACCTGGCCCAGCGGCTGGAGGCCCGGGGGCTTGCCTTCGGAACGGGGTTCTCCTGTCTGGAGACGGCGCCGGTCCAGCCCCTGCTGCTGTGGGGGGCGGGGCTGATCCCCATCCTCCTGGGGGTCTGGCTGGTGTGCCGCTGGCGGCGCCTGGCCGGCTGGGAGGGGCCCCTCCTCTGCCTGGGGGCCCTGGCGCTGGCCGCCCTGTGCTTCCTCCGGCCGGAGCTGACCCAGAAACTGCTGATGCTCCTCTCGGCGGTGGCCTTCCCCTGCGCGGCCGCCTGGTTCCTGGCGGGGTGGAGCCGTGAGGGGCCGCCCCGGCTGTCCCAACACCATCTGGTCTGGGACAGCGTCCTGGCCATGGGCGTGGTGGTGGGGTGGAGCCTGCTGGGCGGGCTCCACGTGGCCGCCCTGATGGCCTCCCGGGATTACCTGATGGGAGTGGAGATCTTCTCCGGGGTGAAGCTGGCGCTGCTCTTCCCCCTGGTGGTGTGCGCCCTGTTCCTCCTCTGGGCTTTGCGGAGAGAGATCCTGGCCCTGCGCCGGCGCTGGCCGGTGCTCCTGCTGGCGGTGGTGCTCTTCGGCGGGATCTGCGGGGTGTTCCTCCTCCGGTCGGGGGATTGGAAGGCCTTCTCCTCCCTGGAGACTGCCCTGCGGGAGGGGATGGAGTCGGCCCTCTACGCCCGGCCCCGGTCCAAGGAACTCCTGCTGGCGGCCCCCTGCGTGGCCCTGTTCCTGTGGGCCTGCCGGCGGAAGGTCCTCTTCTTCCAGTTCTTCTGCGGAGTGGGGGTGTGCCTGGAGGTGGTCTCCGTGGTGAACACCTTCTGCCACGGGGTGGCGCCGGTGCAGGTCTCCTTGATCCGCTCCCTGCTGGGGGCGGGGCTGGGGCTGTGCCTGGGCCTGGTGGCCGTGGCCGTGGCGGAGCTCCTCCTCCGGGCCTGGCGCGCCCGCCCCGGGAAACCCCAGGCCGGCTGACGTCGGTATCTAAACAGAGAATAGAAAATAGAAAAAGGACGCACCCGTTTTTCGGGTGCGTCCTTTTCGTATCTCGGTCACGCCAGCTCAAACTGCAGCCGGCTGTTGGGGTCGGCCATGCGCACCAGGATGGTGGCGGCCTCCGCCCGGGTGATGGGGGAATTGGGCCGGAAGGTCCCCTGGGCGTCGTTGCCGGAGAGGACCCCCGCCCGGTAGAGTTCATAGATCCCCGTGTCCGAGCGGTACACGTCGGGGATGGACCCGGTGGGGATGTTGTTGATCTCCAGAAGGGCCCCTTCCGGCAGGGCGTTGGCCAGGATGGCGGCGAACTCCTGCCGGGTGAGCTTGGCATTCATGTCCGCCGGGGCCCGGTCCAGGATCCCCTGGCTCAGGGCGTAGTCCAGGTAGGTCTGGTACCAGGGGGAGCTGGCGGAGAAGGTGCCGTTGCCGGTGAGGTAGAGCTTCCGCAGCCGGGCGGCCAGGGTGACGGCCTGGGCGGCGGAGACCTGGTCGTTGGGCTTGAAGATGTTGCCCTCCACCCCGTCCATGAGGCCGTACTCGTAGACGGCGGCCACGTTGCTGTAGTACCAGGCGGAGGAGGACACGTCCCGGAAGGTGTTCTGGTAGGAACCGGACTTGGTGAAGCTGTGGCCGGCGGTGTCCCAATAGGCCACCAGGGTGTGGCCGTAGGTGCTCTTCATGGCGGTGCCGTTGGTGACCATCTCCTTGCCCTGGTTGGTGTGCCAGCCCAGGAAGGCGGCGTTGCTCCGGGTGGGGGTGGGCAGGTCATAGGTGCTCTCCGCCGACACCAGCTGGGACCCGGGGGAGACGGTCCCCCCGTTGGCGTTGTAGGTGATGGTGAGCATATCCTCGTGGACGGTGAAGGTCTGCCAGGCGGAGTTGGCATAGGTCCAGGGGGAGGTGTTGGCGTTGGCCGCCTGGACCCGCAGGCGATAGGTCCCCGCGGGGAAGCGCTTCAGGGTGCAGGGAGAGGTGGCGTAGAACTGGACCTGGTAGTTGGACTCCCAGGTGCCGTCGGCGTTTTTCCGGTCCACGTAGATGTTATAGTGGGTGGCCAGGCTGGCCGCCCCCCAGGACACGGTGACGGCGTCCCCCACGCCGTAGTCGGCGGAGAGCTGGTTCACCGAGGGGGTCCCAGGCTAGGGGTTGGGGGTGGGGG
>DXDK01000126.1 GCA_019115545.1 Candidatus Evtepia faecavium | reverse complement strand
GGGCTGCCCAGGAGGTTGTCCACCGGGATGTCGAAGAAGCCCTGGATCTGGGCGGCGTGGAGGTCCATGGTGAGCACCCGGTCGGCCCCGGCGGTGGTGAGCATGTTGGCCACCAGCTTGGCGGAGATGGGGTCACGGGGTTTGGCCTTCCGGTCCTGCCGGGCATAGCCAAAGTAGGGGATCACCGCGGTGATGCGCCCGGCGGAGGCCCGCTTGAAGGCGTCAATCATCACCAGCAGTTCCATCAGGTTGTCGTTGACCGGGGAGCAGGTGGATTGGATCACGAACACGTCGGACCCACGGACGGTTTCATAGATGGAGACGAAGCACTCGCCGTCGGAAAAGCTGCCGCACTCCATGTCCCCCAGGGGCAGGCGGAGCTCCTTGCAAATGGCCTCGGCCAGGGCGCGGTTGGAATTGCCGCTGAAGATTTTCAGATCCTTGCCATGTGAGATCATCGTTACATCCCTCTCGATTCGTAAATTTTTCGCAGTTCACGGATTCTTTCCCTTGCTCGCTCTGCCGGGGAGGGCAGAGTCTCTTCCTGGTCTCATTATAGCAAATAGACGGAGGAATTGCATCCGTTTTCCCGGAAAATTTTCAGAAAAAGTGGCGCCCTGCCGCCGGAGAGCAGGGAAATCCGGGAAAACAGTTGTCAGACGCCCCCTGCCATGGTACAATATGGGGCAATGGTTACCCGGCGTCCCCCCTGCGGGAGGCCGCCGGCACGGGACCCACGCCCCGGCCAAACCCACCCAAAGGAGATCGAAATAGCATGAAGAATTGGATTCGCCGCGCCCTGGGGGCGGCCATGGCCCTCACCTTGACGGCCGGGCTGCTCAGCGGCTGCGGCAGCGCGGAAGACCCCGTCCAGGAAGTGATGGGCTACCCCGGTTCCACCGTGATGTTCACCGTCAACGGCAGCGATGTCACCGCCGAGGAGTACCTCTTCTGGCTGGCCCAGTACACCGACCAGGCCAGCGCCTACCTCACCTCTATGGGCAACGTGGAGGGGGACCAGAGCATCTGGGACATGGACTTCTACAACGGCACCACCGCCGGAGAGAGCGTGAAGCAAACCGCCCAGCAGTACGCCATCCTGTATAATGTGGTCACCGCCCACGGGGAAGAGGGGGGCTACACCTACACCGACGAGGACAAGGCCGACTTCCAGGAGAGCCTTTCTGCCCAGGTGGAGCAGATGGGCGGCGACGAGGTCTTCGAGACCTGGCTGAAGAGCATGTGCCTGACCCGGGAAGGGTTTGAGAACATGAGTTCCGTCACCTACATCAACCAGCACATGGCCGATGGCATGTACCGGGAGGGCACCGACCTGGCCCCCACCCCGGAGGACCTGCGGACCTACGCCGACGAGAACGACTACCTGGCCGCCAAGCACATCCTCCTGCTCACCGTGGACCAGACCACCCAGGAGGCCCTGCCCCAGGAGGAGATCGACCAGAAGCGGGCCACCGCCGAGGACCTGCTGGCCCAGCTCCAGGCCATCACCGACCCGGCAGAGCTGGAGACCAAGTTCGATGAACTCATGAACCAGTACAGCGAGGACACCGGCCTGGAAGCCAACCCCGACGGCTACGTCTTTACCAGCGGCCAGATGGTGGAGCCCTTCGAGGAGGGCACCCGGGCCCTGGACTACGGCCAGATCAGCGACATCGTGGAGAGCGACTACGGCTTCCACATCATCCTGCGCCTGGACCCGGCGGAGGACGAGACCATCCGCGCCGACTGGCAGTTCAGCCAGCTCAACGAGCTGTCCACCCAGTGGGTGGACGAGGCCGAAATCGTCACCACCGAGACCTACGACAACCTGGACGTGGGGGACTTCTACGACAAGCTCACCGCCTACCGGGATGCCCTGAACACCACCGACGAGGCGGTGGAGGAGGAGACGGAGCAGGTGGAGCAGTCCACCGACGCCCAGGCCGAGGAGCCCCAGAGCCAGGAGACGGAGGGCGACGCCCAGAGCGAGGAGGCCCAGTCTGAGGAGGCCCAGAGCGACGAGGGCCAATCCGACGCCCAGGACACCCAGAGCCAGGGGACGGCGGAGGAGGCCGGCGACGGCCAATCCGATTCCCAGGCGTAACCAATCCACAACCCTGCCCAGCCGGGCCCCGGAACGCCGGGGCCCGGTTTTTGTCGCCTGGGGGGCGGAAAAAATTTCCTGCCCCGGGCAGAAAGTGACAGAATCGTGCCCCCGGCCTTGGCTATCCTAGAGGCAACCAAGGACAAGCCGAAAGGGAGCGCGAATGACCATGGAGCGAACGGTATACAGCGACAGCCTCCGCCAGGTGCTGGAGACCCTGTGCACCCACCCGGACCGGGGCCTCACCCAGGCCGAGGGGGCCCGCCGCCTGGCGGGCTATGGGGAGAACAAACTGGACCGGGCCAAGCCCCCGGGCCTGGCCCGCCAGGTGCTGGGCCAGCTGAAGGACCCCATGATCCTGGTGCTGCTGGGGGCGGCGGCCCTGTCCCTGCTGGCCGGGGGCGGGCGGGACTGGCTGGACGCTGCCATCATCCTGCTCATCGTGGTGTTCAACACGGTGATCTCCGTGTCCCAGGAGGACAGCGCCCGGAAGGCCCTGGAGGCCCTGGAGCAGCTCTCCGCCCCCCGGGCCCGGGTGGTCCGGGAGGGGGCGGAGCACCGCCTGGAGAGCGCCCGCCTGGTCCCCGGGGACATCCTGCTGCTGGAGGCGGGGGACTACATCCCCGCCGACGGGCGGATTCTATGGGCCGCCGGGCTGCAGACCGACGAGGCGGCCATGACCGGGGAGTCCCTCCCCGTCCACAAGCGGGCGGGGGAGGGCCTGCCCCCGGACACCCCCCTGGCCGAGCGGCGGAACATGGTCATCGGGGGCACGGTGGTCACCGCGGGCCGGGCCAGGGTGGTGGTCACCGCCACGGGGATGGACACGGAGATGGGCAAGATCGCCGCCCTCCTCCTCCGCCAGGGCCGGGGGGAGACCCCCCTCCAGCGGAAGATGAAGGAGGTCTCCCAGGTCCTCTCCCTGGTGTGCGTAGGGGTGTGCGCGGTGATGTTCGGGGTGGGGCTGCTCCAGCACCGGGACATTCTGGACCTCTTCCTCACCGCCGTGGCCCTGGCGGTGGCGGCCATCCCCGAGGGGCTGCCGGCCATCGTCACCATCGTGCTGGCCATCGGGGTGGGGCGGATGGCCAAGCGCAGCGCCATCATCAAGCGCCTGCCGGCGGTGGAGACCCTGGGCTGCGCCTCGGTCATCTGCTCGGACAAGACGGGGACCCTCACCCAGAACCGGATGACCGTACGGGAGGTGTGGACCCCCGCCCCCGGCCTCCGGGAGCGGGCCCTCACCTTGGGGACCCTCTGCGGGGACGCCCAGCCGGGGCCGGGGGGCTACACCGGCGACCCCACCGAGGCCGCCATCGCCCAGGCCGCCGCCGGGGAGGGCCTGGCCAAGGCCGCGCTGGAGCAGCAGTTCCCCCGCCGGGGGGAGGTCCCCTTTGACCCGGTGCGCAAGCGGATGGCCACCCTCCACCCCCTGGCCTCGGGGGAGGTGCTGGTGGCGGTGAAGGGGGCCCCGGAGGGGGTGCTGGCCCGGTGCGGGCACGTCTTGGGCCCCCAGGGCCCCCGGGCCATGACGGCGGGGGACCGCCGGCGGATTTTAGAGGCCAACGCCGCCCTGGCCGCCGGGGCCCTGCGGGTGCTGGCGGTGGCCCAGCGGACCCTCCCCGCCCTGCCCCGGGCCCTGGAGGCCGAGGGGCTGGAGACCGACCTGACCTTCGTGGGCCTCATCGGCATGCTGGACCCGCCCCGGCCGGAGGTCCGCCAGGCCGTGGCCCGGTGCGCCGGGGCGGGGATCCGCCCGGTGATGATCACCGGGGACCACAAGGACACCGCCGTGGCCATCGCCCGGGAGCTGGACATCTACCGCCCCGGGGACCGGGCCATCGACGGGCCGGGGCTGGACTTCCTCCCCCAGGAGACCTTGGAGGAGGAGATCGAGGCCTTCTCCGTCTACGCCCGGGTGACCCCGGAGCACAAGATGCGCATCGTCCAGGCCTGGCAGCGGCGGGGCCATGTGGTGGCCATGACCGGGGACGGGGTCAACGACGCCCCCGCCCTGAAGGCCGCCGACATCGGCTGCGCCATGGGAAAAACCGGCACCGACGTGGCCAAGGGGGCGGCGGACATGATCCTCACTGACGACAACTTCGCCACGGTGGTGGCGGCGGTGGAGGAGGGCCGGGGGATTTACGCCAACATCCGCAAGGCCATCCACTACCTCCTCTCCTGCAACATCGGGGAGATTCTGACCATCTTCCTGGCCACCCTGCTCCCCTTTGCCCAGGCGCCCCTGAGCCCGGTGCAGCTGCTGTGGCTGAATTTGGTGACCGACTCCCTCCCCGCCCTGGCCCTGGGGATGGAGCCGGTGGAGGGGACGGCCATGGCCCGGCCTCCCCGGGGGAAGGGGGAGGCCCTGTTCACCAAGGCCTTCTCCCTGCGCCTGGCCTGGCAGGGGTGCCTCATCGGGGGGATCACCCTGCTGGCCTATGGCCTGGGGTTCCATCTCGCCGGGACCCACGCCGCGGCCAGCACCATGGCCTTCGCCACCCTGACCCTCAGCCAGCTCTTCCACGCCTTTGACGTGCGCAGCGAGGACACCCCCCTGTTCCGGCTGGGGTGGTTCTCCAACCCCGCCATGAACCGGGCCTTCCTGGCCGGGGCGGCCCTCCAGGGGGCGGTGCTCCTGGCCCCGCCCCTTCAGGGGGTGTTCGCCGTGGTCCCCATGGACCTGGCCCAGTGGGGCATCGTCCTGGGGCTGGCCCTCACCCCCCTGGTGGTGTGCGAGATCGAAAAGGCCCTCCGCCGGGCCAGGGCCGGGAGAAGGGCCGCCCGGGAGGAGAAGAGCCCGGTTTACCGATGACCTGAATAGGAAAGCCCCCAGCCGCGCACTGCGGCTGGGGGCTTTTTGTCTGGGTGGGGACTTACGACACGGGGATGGTCAGGTCGCCGATGGTGAGGCTTTCTATGGTGTCCAGGGGGAGGATTTCGTCGAAGAACACCGTTACGCGGCACTGGCTGCCGTCGGTGAAGATGTCCGCATTTTCGAAGTAGAGGGGGACGGGGGTCTGGCTGTCATCGGTGTGGGTGAGGTAGGGGGAGAAGGAGGCCTCCAACAAGTGCATTTCCTGCCCGATCCAGGCCTCCAAAGGCAGCCCCGAGTCGGGGTCATAGGTCTGGGCGATCTCCTCCCGAACCGAGGGATCAATGGTGAAGTCATAGACCAAGGACAGGGACAGGGGGGAGAGGTAGGCGCTCTGGAGGGTGCCGGTGAAGGGGTATCCGTGGATGCTCTCGGCGTGGAAGGTCTGCCCCTGGGCCAACTGGACGCCGGTGCGGTCCTGCTCCAGGGAGATCGAGAGGGTCCAGCTGCCTTCCACCAAGGGGATGTTCCGGTCCACGACAGGGGCTTCCTTGAGGTTGTAGGACATTCCGGTGGAGTAGAACTCGTGAGAGTATAGGTTCTTCAACGTGATCTCTATAGGCTCAGGGAAGGTCATGTCGTGGGAGAGGGTGAGTTGGTGATAAAAATAGAGGACCGGGTCGGTGACCTGGAAATCCAGGAATTCCAGGTTGCTGTAAAGGGTGAAGTGATCGGGGATCTCCACTTGGGCGAAATACTGGGTGAAGCCGTCCTCCTCAAACCCCAGGGTATTGTTCCCGTCGGAGACGTTCTTGGTCTCCTCGGTCTGGGGCAGCACGGGCTGGCCGTTCTCCCGCTCCATGCGGTAGAGGACCACCAGGCTGCTGGCGTCCCCCATCACCGCGTCTACAGAGACGGTCACCCCATTGTCGGTGGCGCTGGCGGCGGCGGGGCGGGTGAGGTCCCCGATGACCTCCTGCTGTTTCGGGTCGCTGCCAAACTGGGCAGACAGGATGGCCACGGCGTTTTGCAGCACCCCCGTGGCGCAGGCGGCGCACAGGGCGGCGGCCACCGCCGCGGCGGCGATCACCCGGCCCCACTTCCGGCGGGGGGTGCGGGCTTGGCCGGCCTGGGCGGCGGAGAGCAGGTTCTCGGCGATGGCGGCCTTTTGCTCCGGGGTGAAGCGGAGGGCGTCCAAGGCTTGGCGATAGGTGTTCATTCGTATCCCTCCTGTTCCAGCAGGGCTTTCAGCCGGGCCCGGCCCCGGCGCAGCCGGGTGGAGACGGTGGCGGGGTTGGACCCCAGCAGCCGGGCGATCTCCTTGGCGGAATAGCCCTCGTAGTAATAGAGATAGATCACCGCCCGGTAGGGGGGCGGCAGCTGGTTCACCGCCGCCAGCAGGCTGCCCTCCTCGGCCTGGGGGGCGGGGACGGCGGCGGCCGCCTCCAGGGGCACGGAGGTCTTTCGCCAGTGGCTTTTCAGCAGGTCCTTGCAGGCGTTGGCGGTGGTGCGGATGATCCAGGCCTTCTCGTGCTCCGGGGACTGGAAGGCCGGGGCCTTTTCCAGCAGTTTCAGGAACACCGTCTGGCAGATGTCCTGGGCATCCTGGGTGTGGCCGCAGTAGGTGTAGGCCAGGCGGAGGATGAGGTCGGCGTAGGCCTCGGCCAGGCGCTGGGCCTCTTGGCGGTCCAGGGTGGGTGACATGGGGCGCACATCCTTTCCGGGGGGATGGGGCGAAGGGGCCCTTCTACTAGGAATACGATTCAGGGGGGCGAAATGGGTCACAGGGGGCAAAAAAAGCTGCCGCGCAGGTTGGGCGCGGCAGCTTGGGGGGTGTGGGGGGTGGCTCACTCGTCCAGGTAGTAGTAGTCGGTGAAGTTCTCGGTGACCTTGGACCCGTCGGGGGTGATGCCGGTGCAGGTGAAGGAGAAGGCCAGCAGGGGATAGGTGTTGCCCGCCTCGTCGGTGTAGTACTCGGTGGCAGCCTCCAGGGCGGCGGCCTGGTCATAGGTGATCTCGATGTAGCCGAACCCGCCCTGGTCATACCCCAGGGAGGCCATGTAGGCGTTGACCTCGTCGGGGGTGTTCACCTGGAGGGTGTCGCAGGACAGGCCGTTCACCGTCACCCGGTCAAAGTGGAAGGAGGTGAAGTTGGCCGGGCTGCTCTCCACAGGGTAGAAGAGGAAGGAGGCGAAGTTCTCGTCAAAGAGCACCTGGGTATAGTCCCAGATGACCACGGTGTTGCCGGTGATGGCCCCGCTGTCCAGCAGGGTCTGGAGGAGGGTGGTGTCGCTGCCCTTCACGGGGGCGTACAGGGCGCTGGCGGAGACGATGACCGCGTCGGCCCGGAGGAAGGTCTCCGTGTCGGCGTTATACTCCCCGTGGGTGACCTTCAGCTGGTCGGTGAGGGCCCAGGGGTCCGTCCAGGAGAAGTCCACCCCGTCCCGGTACCCCAGGGCTCGGAGGAGGAAGGTGAGGAACTGGGCGGTGGTGACGTCGGAGGAGGCCCCGAAGATGGTGGCGCCCACGCCGTTGGTGTACCCCTTGGTGTAGGCGTAGCCCACGTAGGGCTGGGCCCAGGCGGGCACGTCGGTGAAGGGGGTGGTCCAGGAGCCGGCCAGGGCGGCGTCCTCCCCACCCAGCAGGCGCACCAGGATGGTGACGGCCTCGGCCCGGGTGGGGGCCCGGTCCAGGGCGAAGTTGGGGGTGCCGTCGGCATTGGTGCCGGAGCCCAGGAAGAGGCCCAGGTTGTACAGCAGCTCCACGTCGTCCTGGGCCTCCTCGGGGGTGGCGGCCAGGGCGGGGGCGGAGAGGGACAGGGCCAGGCTCAGGGCCAGGAAAAGGGATAAAATTTTTCGTTTCAGGGTTTTCATAGCAATGTCCTTTCTTTAAGCCGAGCCCCCGAAGGGGCGAAGGTACGGGACAGGAGTTTGGGGTATTTTACCATAAAAATCCGGAAAAGGCAAGGGAAGGGCCCCGTTCTCCCCCGAAACCGCCCCCGCCGGTGGAAAAACTGCCCCGCATAACCCGCCCCGCCGCCGCCCATACTAGGGGGGAGAATCCCATGGAAAAGGAGGGCGAAACCATGCCATGGATCGGACCCCGGGGGGAGGACGTGCCCCCCCACCCCCGCCAGGAACCTCGGTTTGAGGGGGAGCTCACCGCCGAGCGGATCCGCTGGATTTTCCGGGACAGCGCCGACTTCGGGGAGCGCCCCGTGCTCATCGGCGGGGACCCGGACAAGCGGACCACCGCCTTCTTCCTCAACGGCCAGGTGCGCAACGAGCGGATGAACGACTATATCCTCCGCCCCCTGGCCACCAGCCAGCTGCTGCGCCAGGCCACCCCCCAGGGGGCCTTCCGGATGATGACCGAGGGCATCGTCTACACCCAGCTGGTGCAGGTGTGCACCACGGTGGACCAGGCGGTGTTCGCCATCATCAACGGCAGCGTGGTGCTGGACTTCCCCGGGGCGGGGCGGATGATCGCCTACTTCGCCGCCACCGAGGAGAAGCGCGCCCTGAGCCCCCCGGAGAACGAGCCCTCCCTGAAAGGGGCCCGGGACTGCTTCGTGGAGTCCCTGCGCACCAACACCTCCCTGGTCCGCCGGCGGCTGCGGGCCCCGGAGCTGAAGATCGCCGAGGTCGTCGCCGGGCGGCAGACCGTCACCCCGGTGGACATTTTATATATAGAGGGCATCACCAACCCCGACCTGGTGGCGGAGACCAAGCGCCGCCTGGCCGCCATCGACACCGACGAGCTCCTCCAGACCGCCTCCCTGGAGGAACTCATCGTGGACGAGGTGGACACCGCCTTCCCCATGATCGCCTACACCGAGCGGCCCGACCGCTTCTGCGCAGGGCTGGTGGAGGGCCGGGTGGGGGTCATCGTGGACGGCATCCCCCTGGGCTACCTGCTGCCGGGGACGGTGGGGCAGTTCTTCAAAACCGGCCAGGACCGGGCCCAGAACTGGGTGGCGGCCTCCTGCCTGGCGGTGCTGCGGTACCTGTGCATGCTGGCCTCCCTGTTCCTGCCGGCGGGGTATGTGGCGGCGGTGAACTTCCACCCGGAGATGATCCCCGCCCGGCTGGCCTGGTCCATCGCCGAGGCCAAGATGGACGTGCCCTTCTCCACGGTGTTCGAGGTGCTCATCATGCTCCTGGCCTTCGAGGCCGTCCAGGAGGCCGGCCTGCGCCTGCCGGGGCCCATCGGCCAGACGGCCTCCATCCTGGGCGGGCTGGTGGTGGGCTCGGCGGCGGTGGAGGCCGCCATCGTCTCCCCGGTGGTCCTCATCGTGGTGGCCATCGCCGGCATCGCCGGCTACACCGTGCCCAGCCAGGAGTTCTCCGCCGCCCTGCGGATCTGGCGCTTTGGCCTGGTGCTGGCCGCGGCGGTGGGGGGCCTGTTCGGGGTGGTGGCCCTGGGGGCGGTGCTGGTGTACCGCCTGGCCCAGCTGGAGAGCTTCGGGGTGCCCTACCTCACCCCCTTCGCCGCCTCGGGGGGCGAGCGGGCCCGGGGCCACGGGGTGATCCGCTGGCCCACCCACTGGGTGAAGTTCCGGGAGGGCTCCCTGGGCACCCGGAACCAGAGGAGGCAGGGATGAGGCGGATGGCTGCCCTGGTGTTTCTGCTGCTGCTCCTGCTGACCACTTGCCTCTCCGGCTGCGCCGGGGGCCCCCAGAGCCGGGAGAGCGGCGCGGCCGCCGTGGTGAGCGTCCTGGGGGTGGAGCAGGCGGGGACGGGCCTGCGCCTCTGGGCCGCCGCCGAGGGCCGGGGGCAGGAGGGCCCCTTCCACGCCGCCGGCCAGGGGGCCACCCCCGCTGCCGGGGTGGAGGACCTCGCCGCCCAGGGGGGGCGGGTGGTGAGCACCGACCACGTGGAGCACCTGCTCCTGGCCCAGGGGGCGGCGGAGGCCCTCCCCGCCCTGCTGCGGTACGCCTTCCAGGAGCCCCGGCAGAGCACCGAGACCCAGCTGTGGGTGGTCCGGGGCGAGGGCCTGGAGGCCGTCTTTGCCGGGGAGGGGGACGTGGCCCGGGCCATGACGGTGCTAAAAGACCAGGGGGCCCGCCGCCAGGGCTTTGCCCCCCTGACCCTCCGCCAGGCCGCCGCCGCCCTGGCCCAGGGGGAGGCCCTCCTCCTCCCCGCCCTGGCCCCGGGGGAGGAGGGGCTGGTCTTTGCCGGCTTCGCCCTGTACCAGGAGGGGGAGATCACCCGGTGGCTCACCGGCCAGGCCGCCTTAGGGGCGGCCCTGCTGTCCGGGGAGAAGATCACCTGGACGGCCTCCCTGGGGGAGGGGGCGGTGGCCCTCCGGAGCCTGGGCTGCCGGGCCCGGCCGGTGTGGGAGGGGGAGCGTCTGACGGGCCTCGCCCTCCGCTGCCGGCTGGAGGCCGTCCCCGCCGGGACAGGGGAGGCCCCCGACCCCGCCGCCCTGGAAGCCCTGGCCGCCGAAGCCATGGCCGCGGCGGTGGCCCAACTCCAGGCCGCCGGGGGGGACGGGGCCGGCCTGCTGGGCCGGGCGGGGCTGGCCGAGCCCCTCCGGTGGGGGGCGCTGCGGGAGCAGTGGGGGGCGGCCTTTCCCGCCCTTTCCGTCACCTGCCAGGCCAGCGCCGCCGTGACAGCGGGGGGATGATATTGATTAAGGAGGACACGCCATGACAGACCGGAAGATCACCTGGGGCCAGCTGGGGGCGGTGCTGCTGCTGGCCCTGCTCCCCCTGGGCACGGAGCTGCTCCCCGGGCGGCTGGCCCAGGTGGGGGCGGCGGCCTGGCTGTGCCCCCTGTTGTCGGGGGGCGCGCTGCTGGGGCTGGGGTGGCTGGCGGTGCGCCGCCTCCCTCCCGGTCCCCGGGACTGGGGGGAGCGGGTGGCCGCCCGCTGGGGGAGGATTCCCGCCCGGGTGCTGGCCGCCCTCTTCCTGGGCTGGGGCCTGTGCCTGGCCGGGGCCCACGCCGGCCGGATCGGGGCCCGGCTGGCGGAGGGGCTGGGGGCCTCCCCGGTGGTGCTCACCGGGGGGCTCCTCCTCCTGGCGGGGTGGATGGCCGCCGGGGGGCTGCCCCCTTTTGCCCGGGCCTGCGAGGTCTTTCTCCTGGCGGTGGGGGCGGGGTTTGCTCTGATCCTCCTGTTTGGGATCTTCCGGCTGGACTGGTCCCTCACCCTCCTCTGGACGGGGGAGGAGCTGGCCCAGGTCCCCGCCGGGGCCCTGTCCGCCGCCGGGACCCTGGCGGCAGGGGGCTATGCCCTCTTCCTCCTGGGTGACGTGCGCCCGGATCCCGGGGCCGGGGGGCGGGCCCTGGGGCGGCTGGGGGTGCTCTTTGCCCTGCTGGCGGCGGCGGTGCTGCTGGTGCTGGGCCGGCTGGGGAGCGCCCTGGCCGCCCAGGGGGCGCGGCCCTTCCTCCAGATGGTCTCCGGCCTGGGGTTCGAGGGGGCCTTCCAGCGGCTGGAGGGGCTGGTCTCCGCCCTGTGGGCCCTGGGGGACGCCGCCCTGGTGGGGCTGCTGCTGCTGGCCCTGGGGCGGCTGTTGGCCTGCCTCCTGGGCCGGGAGGAGAGCAAGGGGCGCAGCTGGGGGCTCACCGGGGCGGTGTTTCTCCTCTCCCTGCCCCTGGGGGGATGGGAAGCGGCGGCGGTGGTGTTCCCGGTGGGGAACCTGGTGGCCGGCGGGGTGCTGGCGGGCACCTTCCTGGCCGGGGGAAAGAAACTTGAAAAAAGTGAAAAATAGGGCTTGACATTCCTGGGGCGGCGTGGTATTCTATCAAAGCTGTCGCAAGACGGGGGCAAAAAAGTCGACAAAGAAGCGCAAAAAACTTCTTGACAACGGCTGAGAGTTGTAGTAAAATACAATTCACCCGCGAGAGCGGCGTGCACCTTGTAAATTAAACAACGTAAGAGAAACACGAAGCACCAAACGGACAAGACAAGTTGTCCATGAAGCTTAAAGCTTTGTGGGGCAACGTTCTTTTTCTTTGAATCTTGAAAGTCAATGATTTGACGATCAATGAATTGATTTGAACAGCGGAAGCTGTTTAGATACCATTTTATTGAGAGTTTGATCCTGGCTCAGGAT
>DXDK01000125.1 GCA_019115545.1 Candidatus Evtepia faecavium | reverse complement strand
CTCATCACCATGACAGACAGCATCATGGCGACACAAAGCACCAGGCTCAGAACCTTCTTCTGGGTTCATCCCTTGATTTGCAAGGGGAACGTCCCAAATTTCCCACGGTTTTGCCACGGATTTCCCACAGGGTGCAGGGCAAAAAAACGCCCCCTTGACCCGCCAAATTCGGCGGGTCGCGGGGGCGCCAATCCTTGGAGCTGTCTTTCCCAGGCGGACAAGCGGTGCTACCGTCCCGCCTTGGCCGCCTCCTGCAGGCGGGCATAAAAGACCTTGGCCGCCGGGGAAAAGGCCTGGTATTTCTTGGTGACGATGTACAGGTCCACCGACAGCTCCGGCTGGATGGGCCGGAAGGTCAGCGCCCGGCCGGCGGTGTTCACCAGCCGGTCAAAGCACAGGGCATAGCCGATGCCGTGCTCCACCAGAAAGGTGGCGTTGTAGATGAGGTTGTAGGTGGCCACCACGTGAAGGGCCCCCTCGCCGAACCAGTCCAGGTCCTGGTGGCCGAAGAAAGTCTGGTCGGCCAGGATCATGGGCAGGGTTTTCAGCTGGTCCATGGGGATGCTCTCCTGCCGGGCCAGGGGACAGTCCCGGGGCATCAGCAGGCCGTACACGTCCTTCTGGTGGAGGTTCAGGTACTCATACTTCTCCTGCCGCACCGGGCCCAGGAGGAGCCCCAGGTCGGAGAGCCCCTTGTCGATCCGCTCCAGGACGGCGTCGGCGTCCCCGCTGTAGGTGTGGAGCTTCACCTCGGGGTACTGGGCGTGAAAGGCCTCCAGCAGGCCGGCGATCCGGTCCATGGCCGCCGTCTCCCCGCAGGCGATGGAGAGGTCCCCCCGGAGGGTATCCCCCTCGGTGTGGAGGGCGGCCTCGGTGTTTTCCAAGAGCTCCAGGATCTCCTGGGCCCGGTTGCGGAGGAAGACCCCGTCCTCCGTCAGGGTGATCCGCCGCTTGCCCCGGTGGAAGAGCTGCTTGCCCAGCTGCCGTTCCAGGTCCATCATCTGCTTGGACAGGGTGGACTGGGAGAGGAACAGGGTCTGGGCGGCCCTGGTGATGCTCTGTTCCCGGGCGATGGCCAGGAAGTAGTGAAGCAGCCGGGTCTCGATCATGGGAAAGGCCTCCTTTGGATGGGTTCCCCTGTAGTATACCGCAAAATACCATGCCTATAAACGATGGTAATGGATGATTAACAACTATTTGTTATTTTACAAGCGGGCTTTTATAATAGAGACCAAGGAGGTGGTGGCATGGACGGGAGCGAGGCCGCCCTGCGGTGCAGCCTGCGGGACTGCGGCTTCCCGGAGGAGGCCGCCGCCCAATACCTGGCCTGGGCCCGGCAGGGGAACACCGGGGCCCTGCTGGGGCTGCTGTACCGCCAGCGGAAGGCAGCCATGGAGGAGCTCCACGGGGCCCAGCGCCGGGTGGACATTCTGGACTACATGATCCGCTCCCTGAGGGAGCCGGAGAGGAGGCAGTAAAATGGAGACGATCACGCTGGAAAACGGAGTTGCCATGCCCCTGGAGGGCTTTGGGGTCTTTCAGGTGCAGGAGGAGACCTGCGAGGAGACCGTCCTGGCGGCCATCCAGGCGGGGTACCGCCTCATCGACACCGCCAGCGCCTACCAGAACGAGGCGGCTGTGGGGCGGGCCCTCCGCCGCTGCGGCCTGCCCCGGGAGGCGGTTTTCCTCACCACCAAGGCCTATATCCAGGAGATGGGGTACGAAAACACCAAGGCGGCCTTTGCCGCCTCCTGCCAGCGCCTGGGGGTTGGGTACCTGGACCTCTACCTGGTCCACATGCCCTTCGGGGACTACTACGGCGCCTGGCGGGCCATGGAGGAGCTCTATCAGGAGGGGAAGGTCCGGGCCATTGGCGTGTGCAACTTCCTGCCCGACCGGCTGCTGGACCTGTGCTGCCAGGCCAAGGTGTGCCCCCAGGTGAACCAGATCGAGCGCCACCCCCACTACCAGCGCCCGGAGGACCTGGCCCTGATGGCGGAGCTGGGGGTTCGCCCCCAGGCCTGGGCCCCCTTTGCCGAGGGCCTCAACGGGATGTTCACCGAGCCGGTGCTGGGGGAGATCGCCCGGAAGCACGGCAAGACCCCCGCCCAGGTGATCCTGCGCTGGAACGTCCAGCAGGGGGTCATGGTGATCCCCAAGTCCGTCCACCGGGCGCGGATGGAGGAGAACCTGGACATCTGGGACTTCTCCCTGGACGGGGAGGACCTGGCCCGGATCGCCGCCCTGGACCGGGGGCGGCCCTCCATGCTGGACCCCCGGAAGGTCAGCGAGGTGAAGCGGGTGTACGCCTACCTGGAGAACCCGGTGCTCACCAGCCTGTAACCAACCCAAACACGAGAGATCAGGAGGTATTTCCATGAAACGAATCCTTTCCATCCTCTTGGCCGGGGCCATGGCCCTGGGCCTGGCCGCCTGCGGCGGCCCATCGACCCCGGACCGGACCGCCCCGGCAGAGGAGACCCAGACCACCCCGGCGACGGACCCGGGGGACACCCCTTCCGCCGACAGCCGGGCCCTGGTGGTGTACTTCTCCGCCACGGGCAACACCCGGGAGGTGGCCGAGACCCTGGCAGAGCTCCAGGGGGCCGACCTCTTTGAGATCGTCCCGGCAGAACCCTATACCGACGAGGACCTGAACTACAGCGACGACAACTGCCGGGCCAACCGGGAGCAGAACGACGACAGCGCCCGCCCGGCCATGGCCTCCACCCTGGAGGGCCTGGACCGGTACGACGTGGTCTATCTGGGTTTCCCCATCTGGTGGGGGACCCTGCCCAAGATCCTCTGCACCTTCCTGGAGACCTATGACCTCTCCGGCAAGACGGTGGCCCCCTTCTGCACCAGCGGGGGCAGCGGCATCGGCAGCGCGGAGGAGGCCATCGCCCAGCTGGCCCCGGGGGCCAACCTCACCCAGGGCCTCCGGACCGACCCGGACAGCGGGGCGGCAGACCTCACCCAATGGCTCCAGGACATCGGCCTGGAGAGTTGAATAGGAGGAGATCGTATGCAATACACAACCTTAGGTGCCACGGACCTGCGGGTCTCCCGGATCTGCATGGGCTGCATGGGCTTTGGCGACGCCGCCCGGGGGCAGCACACCTGGACCCTGGACGAGGCGGCCTCCCGGCAGATCATCCGCCGGGGGCTGGAGCTGGGCATCAACTTTTTCGACACCGCCGTGGGCTACCAGAGCGGCACCAGCGAGCAGTACCTTGGCCGGGCCTTGCGGGACTTCGCCCCCAGGGACCAGGTGGTGGTGGCCACCAAGTTCCTCCCCCGGACCACCGAGGAGATCCAGGCGGGGATCACCGGCCAGGAGCACATCGCCCGGATGGTGGACAGGAGCCTGGAAAACCTGGGGCTGGACTACATTGACCTCTACATCTATCACATGTGGGACCACCGCACCCCCCTCTATGACATCCTGGAGGGGCTGGACCGGGTGGTCCGGGCGGGGAAGGTCCGGTACCTGGGCATCTCCAACTGCTTTGCCTGGCAGCTGGCCAAGGCCAACGCCCTGGCAGAACGGGAGGGCTTTTCCCCCTTCGTCTCGGTGCAGAACCACTACAACCTGATCTTCCGGGAGGAGGAGCGGGAGATGGCCCCCCTCTGCGCCCAGGACCGCATCGCCATGACCCCCTACAGCGCCCTGGCCAGCGGGAGGCTCTCCCGGCACCCCGGGGAGACCACCCAGCGCCTGCGGGAGGACGACTACGCCCGGCTGAAGTACGACGCCGCCGCCCAGCAGGACCAGGAGATCCTCCGCCGGGTGGCGGAGGTGGCCCGGCTCCGGGGGGTGACCATGACAGAGGTCGCCCTGGCCTGGCTGTTGGGAAAGGTTACCGCCCCGGTGGTGGGGGCCACGAAGCTCTCCCACGTGGAGGGGGCGGCCCGGGCGGTGGACCTCACCCTCTCCCCGGAGGAGCGGGCCTACCTGGAGGCCCCCTACGTCCCCCACGCCCTGGTGGGGGTTATGGCCCAGAACACCCCCGGGGCCGCCGGGGAGGCCCACGTCTGGTCCGTCGGGGACCAGACCATCTGATGCTGGAAAGGGGGGAGCCCCCCTTTGCCCGCAAAATAAATATCCCCCGGCAAAGCCGGGGGTATTTCTTATGCGGGCAAAGCCCTATGTTACTAGCCCGCGCGTCTCGTCGCGCAAGTACGGTCTGCCAGCCGCGAGAGTTTC
>DXDK01000124.1 GCA_019115545.1 Candidatus Evtepia faecavium | reverse complement strand
CTGTGGATGGGGGTGATGGAGGTGATGCAGCGGGCCGGGCTGGCGGAGAAGCTGGCAAGGCTCCTCCACCCCGTTCTGCGGCGGCTGTTCCCGGACTTTGCCAGGGACCGGGGCACCATGGACACCATTGCCGCCAACGTCTCGGCCAACCTCCTGGGGCTGGGCAACGCCGCCACCCCCCTGGGGTTGGAGGCCGCCCGGCGGATGAGCCGCCGCACCCCCGGGGTGGCGGGGGACAGCCTGTGCATGCTGGTGGTGTGCAACACCGCCTCCATCCAACTCATCCCCACCACGGTGGCGGCGGTGCGGATGGCGGCGGGGTGCCAGACCCCCTTTGACATCCTGCCGGCGGTGTGGGTGACCTCTGCCCTGTCGGTGCTCACGGGGATCGGGGCGGCCAAACTCCTGGCCCGTCTGTGGCGGGACTGAGGGGAGGGGAACCCATGCAGCTGGTGCTGGACCTGCTGGTGCCGGGGATCATCGCCGGGGTCTCCTGCTACGGCATGGCCAAGAAGGTGGACGTGTACGAGGCTCTGCTCCAGGGGGCGGCCAAGGGGCTGGAGATCCTCCTGCGGATCCTGCCGGCCCTGGTGACGCTGCTGACCGTGGTGGCCATGCTCCGGGCCTCCGGGGCCCTGGATCTGGCGGCCCAGGCCCTGGGGCCGGTGCTGGAGAAGGTGGGCATTCCCCCGGAGACGGTGGGCCTCATGGTGGTGCGGCCCATCAGCGGCAGCGCCGCCCTGGGGGTGGGGTCGGAGCTCATCACCACCTACGGCCCGGACTCGGCGGTGGGGCGCACGGCGGCGGTGATGCTGGGGTCCACGGAGACCACCTTTTATACCATCGCCGTCTACTTCGGTGCGGCGGGGATCAAGCGGACCCGCTACGCCGTCCCCGCCGCCCTGTGCGCGGATCTGGCGGGGTTCTTTTTCGCCAGCCTCACGGTGCGGCTGTTCTTCGGGTGAGTGGAAACCGGGGGCGGATTGTGGTACAATGGCAGGCAAGCAGGGCGGAAGCCGTCGCTTCCGCCCTGAGGAGAGAGATATTATTCCAGTTTTTGGTTGAGCTTTCCGATGCGGCGGCGCCAGGTCAGGTACTGGATGGCCCAAATCCCCGCGAAAATCGCCAGGTAAATCAGGAAGTACCCCAGGATGCCCCGCAGGCTGTGCTCCATCCAGTGGGCCAGGTAGGCGATGGGGAGCATGGCCAGGGAGCCGATCAGGAAATACACCCCCGTCTGCTTGACCAGGCTCCAGTGGTCCAGGGACCAGACCACTGACCCCGCCCCAAAGGCCGCCCCCAGCAGGCCGGACAGCCCGGTCTGAAGGGCCACGGCGGCTACTTCGCTGCCCATGGCCTGAACCAGGGAGGGCACGCAGGGGGAGAACTCTCCCCCCGCCAGGCCCAGGGAGGCCAGCAGGGAGATGATGTGCCCCAGGGCGATGCCCAGCGGCACCCCTAGCAGGCCGCGGAGCAGAGCTTCTTTCTTCATGGCAGTCACCTCACACCCCTAAGAGTTGTTTGATCCTGGCCACGTACCGCCGGGAGACGTAGGACACGCTCCCGTCGGCCAGCCGCACCGAGATGGTGCCGGACAGGCGCAGGTCAAAGGCTTTGGCTTTGCGCAGGTTGATGATCTCCGAGTGGGAGATCCGGACGAACACCGTCTTGTCCAGCCGCGCCTCCGCCTCGTACAGCCGCAGGCGGAGCTGGAACTCCCCCGCCGGGGTGACGGCAAAGACCTTCCCGCCGGCGGCATAGACCCGGAGCAGGTCTTGGGGCTCCAGCAGTTCCAGGGAGCCCTCCCGGAAGCCGGGGAGCAGCTGGGGCGGGGCCTGGGCCAAGGCCTGGAGGATGGCTTGGACTTCGTCGGTCATGGCGTGGGTACAGACCAGGACCTTGGGTTCCCGGCAGGCGGGGTCAATCTTGACTTGGATCTCCAATGGCGGCACCTCCTCGTTCCGGTCAGGAACAGTGTACCGGAAAGGGGGGCGGTTGTCATGCCTTTTTCCATAAGTGGTTGTTTTTCCGCCACAGACGGCGGCGGTTTCCCCAGAAAGGAGGTTTCCCCGGTGGATCTCACCTTACATTCCCCCCTCACGGCCCTGCCCGGGGTGGGCCAGGCCCGGGCCAAGGCCCTGGCCAAGCTGGGCCTGTCTGCCGTGGGGGATCTGCTGGCCTACTTCCCCCGGGAGTACGAGGACCGCACCCTCCGGGAGAGCATCGCCGCCCTCCCCCTGGAGGAGCCGGTGTGCTTTGCCGCCGTGGTGGCCGAGCCCTTCCGCACCAGCCGGGTGCGGGGGGGGATGGAGCTCACCAAAGGCCGGGTGGTGGACGCCACCGGCCAGCTGGCCCTCACCTTTTTTAACCAGAGCTACGTCCGCCAGGCCCTGCAGACCGGCCAGACCTATGTGTTCTACGGCAAGGTCACCGGGGAGGGGTACCGGCGGCAGATGGTGAACCCCTCCTTCGAGCGGGAGGGGGCCAACGCCCTCACCGGGGGGATCTTCCCCGTCTACCCTCTCACCGCGGGGATCAGCAACCGCTTCCTCACGGGGCTGGTGCGGGCCGCCCTGGCCTGCCTGCCCCAGGTGGAGGAGACCCTGGGGGAGGACCTGCGCCGGCAGCACGACCTGGTCCCCGTACAGGAGGCCTATCACGACATCCACTTCCCCCCGGACTGGCCGGCCCTGACCCGGGCCCGGCGGCGGCTGATGTTCGAGGAGCTCTTCTGCCTGACCCTGGGCCTCACCCGCATCCGGGGGCGGCGGCAGGGACAGCGGGCGGCGCCCTTTCCGAAACAGGACCTGGGGGCCTTCGCCGCCCGGCTGCCCTTCCCCCTCACCGGGGCCCAGCGCCGGGCCATGGAGGAGGCGGGGGCGGATCTGAAACAGCCCACCCCCATGAACCGCCTGCTCCAGGGGGACGTTGGCTCCGGCAAGACGGTGGTGGCGGCGGCCTGCGCCTGGCTGGCCTGGGAGAACGGCTGCCAGACCGCCCTCATGGCCCCCACGGAGCTGCTGGCCCACCAGCACGCCAAGACCTTGAAGGGCCTGCTGGAGGGCTCCGGCCTGGTGGTGGACCTGCTCACCGGGTCCATGACCGCCCCCCAGAAGCGGGCCTGCCGGGCGCGCCTGGCGGCGGGGGAGACCCACCTCCTCGTGGGCACCCACGCCCTGCTCAGCCAGGGGGTGGACTTCCACTGCCTGGGCCTGGTGATCACCGACGAGCAGCACCGCTTCGGGGTGGGCCAGCGGGCCGCCCTGGCCGCCAAGGGGGGGGAGGGCCTCCACCCCCACGTGCTGGTGATGTCCGCCACCCCCATCCCCCGGACCCTGGCGTTGATGATCTACGGGG
This sequence comes from Candidatus Evtepia faecavium, assembly GCA_019115545.1. Taxonomy (GTDB): domain Bacteria; phylum Bacillota; class Clostridia; order Oscillospirales; family Oscillospiraceae; genus Evtepia; species Evtepia faecavium. Next base: position 14,241 of record DXDK01000124.1, on the reverse strand, counting down.
ACCTGGACCTGTCGGTGCTGGACGAGCTCCCCCCGGGGCGGACCCCGGTGGCCACCTACCTGGTCCACGGGGACAAGCGGCAGCGGCTCTTCGCCTTTGCCCGGAAGCAGGTGGCCCAGGGGCGGCAGGTGTATGTGGTCTGCCCGGCGGTGGACCAGGAGGACCCGGAGGGGATGAAGGCCGCCCAGCAGTACGGCCGCTGGCTCCAGACCCAGGTCTTCCCCGACCTGCGGGTGGCCATCGTCCACGGCCGGCAGAAGCCCAAGGACAAGCAGGAGACCATGGCCGCCTTCGCCGCCGGCCAGGTGGACATCCTGGTCTCCACCACCGTCATCGAGGTGGGGGTGGACGTGCCCAACGCCAACCTGATGATCGTCGAGGACGCCGACCGGTTCGGCCTGAGCCAGCTCCACCAGCTCCGGGGCCGGGTGGGCCGGGGGCAGTGGCAGTCCTACTGCGTGCTCCTCTCCGACAGCCGCAGCGAGACCACCCGCCAGCGCCTCCGGGCCCTGACGGCCACCAACGACGGCTTCGTCATCGCCGAGGAGGATTTGAAGCTCCGGGGCCCGGGGGACTTTTTCGGGGCCCGGCAGCACGGCCTGCCCCAGCTGAAGCTGGCCAGCCTGGAGGGGGACATGCGCCTGCTCCACCAGGCCCAGGCCGCCGCCCGGGCCCTGCTGGCCCAGGACCCCGACCTGGCCGGCCACCCCGCTCTGAGGCAGCGAGTGGAGGAACTGTTCCAGGCCCAGGGGGACGGCTTCAATTGAACAGGACGGAAAAAACCCCGTCCCCTGCCGGAAACCGCGGCGGGGGACGGGGTTGGTGTTTTGGGGGTCAGAGATTGGAGGGAAGCGCCACGAGAACTTGAAAGGTTCCGGAAAGGGAACCATCGGAGGAAGAGAAAGAAAGGATGTGCTCTCCAGGCTGAGCATCTTCCACCAAGAAAGCACGGGTAGACCTAGGAGGGACTTCGATGGTGTGGGGTGGGTGCAGCGCAGCATATTGAACGGTTACCGTGGTAACCGCAGTATGGGTGTTGTGGAGCAACAGTAAGTAGGTGGGACAGTCCGGGGACTGCTGCCAGGGAATCTCCCAGTTGGTGAAAGTCTCATCTATTTTGAATGAAAAATTGGAGAGAAGTATGTCGTCGGTATAGGAGGAACCGTTGGAAAGGGTGACTTCATCCTCGGGGGCGTTCCACCAGAAAAAAGCCCCTACACCAATGCCAACGACGACCAGGCAGGCAGCCAAGGCGATCCCTGCCTTTTGTCCCCGGCGAAGGGGCTGGGGAGGGTTGGCCATATTTCGCAGCAGATCCTGGGCCATCTGGTCCGGGGGACCGAAGGCGGCGGTAAGTTCCTCATAGCTGGGGGAGGGGGTTTCCTCCAGGAGGGGGAGCGTGGCCTGTCGGAAGGAGTGGCGGAGCCTGCGCCGCAGGCGGAACCCTTTCACCGAGGCCTGGAGCTCCTTTTCGTACCGGCGAAGGTCTGGATTGCTCATGGTTCCCCCTCCTTCCCCGTGAGGATATCCTGGATCCCCTGGAAAAACTGGTGGTAAGTGGCCAGCATCTCCCGCAGATGGGCCCGGCCTGCCGGGGTGATGGCGTAGTACTGCCGCAGCCGCCCGTCGGGGGCGGTCTTTTTTTCGCTCTCCTTCAGGTATCCGGCGGCGGTGATCCGGTAAATGGCGGCATAGGGAAAGACGATACTCAAAGTACCGTGGCTGCGGGCCTCCAGAAGGGGGGAGAGTTCCCCGATGTAGTGCTCCTTTTCCCCAAAGAGGAAGAGGATGAGAAACTCCGTGAGGGCCTTTTTTAAGTTTTCCTCAAACCCGCTGGTGGGGTGAGGGTCGGTTTCCTTGGATTTCAAAGATGCGTCCTGCCTTTTTCATGTTCGCATGGGTACGTTTGTATTCCTACTATACCATGGGAGAGAAAAACGCGCAATATTTTTTTCAAAACATAAAAATTTTTATTGACAAGAAAAAATAGGCGTGGTAGTATGCAAATAGAACAAAGAGTGAAGGAAAAATCGATCTAGTTAGGGCAAAATGCAAAGGAGGAACAATGAATAGAGACCGCCGGAAAAGAGAAATTGCAGCTGTTATAGGCCGCATTACAACAGGCGTTATTGCAATTTTTCTGCCCCAAAGCGAAGCAATACTTTCTCCGAACGTGGTTTGGCTTTTGTGTGCCAGTGCATTCGCTTTTGCGCAAGGTGAATTGGAACAGAAGGTGAAAGGAGAAAGATATCTTTCCTGGTGGACCATTGGATGCTTCTCCCTTGGCGTTCTTGTTAATATAGGGGCCAGCTTTGGAGATGTACTTGGTGGTATCATTGGATGGATTTGTATGGTAACGCTTTATGTCTTGGGAATAAAGTGTTCCAAGATCCGTAGATAGCTATGCTCACAATAAGCGAAACTACCCAAAGAATCTTTGTTTCCCGAGGGGCCGAGCCGAATTCGGCGCGGGCCCCTTTCCCCCCAAAAACCCCTCCCAGCCCCGCCCGTTTTCCTTGACAACCGCCCCGCCGTCCGGCATAATGAAACTGAACAAAAGCGCCCGGGAAGGGGTCGGTTTTCCTTGTGGCTTTTGCTGTATCCTGCCCCTGCCCTGCTGAGGAAAGACCGCGGAAAGAGACCCAAAAAGGAAAGGATTCTCAATCAGGAGGATGACGATGGTTTACGAAGATGGAATTTTGGTCAACGGTCCCGTTGCGACGAGCACGACCCTCACCTTGGGTGCGCTGGGGCTTTCGATCCTTGGCGTGCTGTTACAGGTTTTGGCCGGCATTTTGCTGCTTCGGGGGGCCGGGTACCTTGCCAAGCAGAAAGGGCGGCGGGGCCTGGCGGCGGCGTTCCGCATTGTGGGCATCGCTTCCCTGGCCTTTGGCGGGTACCAGATTGCTTTGCTGATCCCCGTTTTCCGCTATCTCTTTGCGATTTGATGGCTGTTTTTCCCTGCGTTTCCAAGACGATCCACGAAGCGCCCAACCCGTAGGGGGGCTGCGGACCCAACGTAGTTTTTGCCGCATCCCACCCCTTCCCCGCCCGAGAAAGGAGGGACCCGTATGAAACCCATCCTGCTCCCCCTCAGCCTGCTTCTGCTCCTCCTGGCCGTCGGCTGTTCGGCCCAGGGGGCGGCCCGGGTGGACCCCATGGTCGCCCAGCAGCTGCACATGGACGACGCCCTGGCGGAGGCCCTGGGCCCCAGCGTCCAGAACGTAGACGCCACCGACCGGGGCACCGACCTCACCCTCCACGTCCGCCAGACCCTGGGCAACGACCGGGAGCTCTACGTCCTCTACGACGTGACCCTGGCGGGCACCGTGGCCCTCCCCGCCGGGGAGGAGGGCTGGTTCGGCCCCCAGACCGTCACCCTCCAGGGGGTGGAGGAGAGCACCGCCCACAGCGGCAGAGTCCAAACCGCCTTCCTGGACAAGGAGAGGCAGACCATCACCTACATCTCCTACTTCTCCCGGGACACCGCCTGGCCGGCGGGGGACCTGCGCCTGTCCGTGGGGGACTTTGTCAGCGATGAAACCTCCCTGACCCAGGAGGTGGCGCAGGTCACCTGGACCCCGGAAAACCAGGGGACCGTCCTGGAAGGAACCGTTCAGAATCCCGCCGGGGAGGCGGTGGGCTCCGTGACCCTCACCCCCTTCTCCCTGTCCTATGCCTTCACCGAAGGGGCTCACCTGGAGCTGGAGGAGATCAACGGGATGGCTCTCCCCAACGCCTACCTCCTGGACAGCCAGGGGATGGCCCGGCGGGCCGGCAGCGCCTCCGGCGGGGGCAAGAACTGGAGCACCACCTTCCGCACCCCCCTGGATCTCACCACCGTCTCGGCGGTGGAGGTGGCGGGGTATGTGGTCCCCCTGGGCCAGGGGACGGCGGTGCCGGACAACTGGGACCCCGAGGCCACGGAACAGGCCGCCTGGGACCGGGTGCTGTTCTACTTCGGCCTGGACCCGGCGGAGTACACCTACTTTACCTACCGGGAGGACCGCTGGGACCTGTTCACCATGGAGGAGGTCCTGGGCCTGCTGTGGACCCTCCAGGAGGGCATGGCGGAGGGCAGCCAGCCGGTGTTCTACCGGGATGACGGGGCGGACCTCTGGTACACCCTCCTCCGCCAGGGGGAGAGTTATCAGCTCTACACCCTCCAGCGCAACCCCAACCCGCCTGCCGATCCGGAGAACGTCACCCAGCGTTGGCTCCAGGCCCAGCCGGTGCGGACCCTCCCCGCAGCGGAGATCCCCGCCGTGGAGCCCATGACCCACCCCACCCCGGAGGAGGCCCTGGCCCAGGCGGTGGGACCGGCGGCCCAGCCCCTGGACGTGGCCTACGGGACGGGCCCCATCCAGTGGGCCCTGGTCTACACCAACCCGGAGGAGCCCGGCCGGGCCTGCTTCCTCCTCCAGACCGGGGAGGGGGAGCACAGACCGGTGACCATGGGGGACGAGGAGAGCGGCTTTGTCTACCTCCCCGACTCCCTGGCGGTGGAGGGGGACACGGTGACCGCCTCCTTCCGGGAGGGGGAGGGGTCGGACCAGGTCCATGACCTGTCCCTCCAGTTCACCCGCCCGGCGGAGGGGGAGGTCCGGTTCACCACCGGGGAGACCCTGCGCACCCTGCCGGAGGAGGAGGCCTGACCCCGCAAACTGTGGCAAAACTTCGGGGGAAATTAGCACCAAGCTATGGAAAGTGATAAAATTTATAAAAGGACTTGCATTTCTTGCACAGGTGTATCATAATAGGGTTAGCACTTAAAGGGTTAGAGTGCTAACCCTATTGGATACAGGAGGCGTTTTCATACCATGGAAAAGAAACAGTTCAAAGCCGAGTCCCAGCGGCTGATGGACCTGATGATCAACTCCATCTATACCCACAAGGAGATCTTCCTCCGGGAGATCATCTCCAACGCCAGCGACGCCATCGACAAGCTGGCCTACCGGGCCCTCACCGACGACAAGGTGGGCCTGAACCGGGACGATTTCAAGATCGTCGTAGTCCCCGACAAGGAGACCCGTACCCTCACCGTCAGCGACAACGGCATCGGCATGACCCAGGAGGAGATGGAAAACAACCTGGGTACCATCGCCAAGAGCGGCTCCCTCCAGTTCAAGAAGGAGACCGAGGACGCCGACGACGCCGAGCTGGACATCATCGGCCAGTTCGGCGTGGGCTTCTACTCCGCCTTCATGGTGGCCGACAAGGTCACCGTGATCTCCAAGGCCTACGGCGCCGACACCGCCTGGAAGTGGGAGTCTGAGGGGGTGGACGGGTACACCATCGAGCCCTGTGAGAAGGAGACCGTGGGCACCGACGTCATCATGACCATCAAGGCCAACGCCGACGAGGAGAACTATGACGAGTACCTGACCCCCTATGCCCTGTCCAACCTCATCAAGAAGTACTCCGACTACATCCGCTACCCCATCCGCATGGAGATGGAGCACAGCCGTCCCAAGCCCAAGCCCGAGGACGCCGGGAAGGACTACAAGCCCGAGTACGAGCAGGTGAAGGAGTGGGAGACCATCAACTCCATGGTCCCCATCTGGCAGCGGCCCAAGAGCAAGGTCACCCAGGAGGAGTACAACGACTTCTACAAGTCCAAGTTCGGCGACTGGCAGGATCCCCTGCTGTCCATCCACATCGCCGCCGAGGGGACCATCGAGTACAAGGCCCTGCTGTACGTCCCCAGCCAGGTGCCCATGAACTACTTCACCACCGACTTTAAGAAGGGCCTGCAGCTCTACTCCTCCGGGGTGATGATCATGGACAAGTGCCCCGACCTGATCCCCGACCACTTCAGCTTCGTCCAGGGCATCGTGGACACCCCCGACGTCTCCCTGAACATCTCCCGGGAGATGCTCCAGCACGACCGGCAGCTGAAGGTCATCGCCAACAACCTGGAGAAGAAGATCAAGAGCGAGCTCACCAAGCTCATGAAGGACGACCGGGAGAAGTACGAGCAGTTCTGGGCGGCCTTTGGGATGCAGTTCAAATACGCCCTGATGAACGCCTATGGCCAGAACCGGGACACCATCCGGGACCTGCTCCTCTTCTGGTCCTCCAAGGAGGACAAGCTCACCTCCCTCCAGGAGTACCTGGACCGGATGCCCGAGTCCCAGGAGAAGATCTATTACGTCTGCGCCGACTCCGTGGAGCACGCGGCCAAGATGCCCCAGGCCGAGCGGGTGCTGAAGGCGGGCTACGAGGTCCTCTACCTCACCGTGGACGAGGACGAGATCGTCCTGCAGATGCTGGAGAACGCCGGGGGCAAGCCCTTCGTCTCCGTGGCCGACGAGAACGCCCTCCCCGTCACCGACGCCGAGAAGGCCACCGTGGAGCAGGCGGAGAAGGACCACAAGGACCTGCTGGACTTCGCCCAGGAGACCCTGAAGGACCAGGTGGCCAAGGTGCGCATCTCCAAGATCCTCCAGAGCGGGTCGGTCTGCCTCACCGCCGAGGGTCCGGTCTCCCTGGAGATGGAGAAGTACTTCCGCAAGATGCGCCGGGACTTCCCCATGCACGCCCAGCGGGTGCTGGAGATCAACCCCGAGTCCGGCGCCTTCCAGGCCCTGTGCAAGGCCTTCGCCGCCGGGGACAAGGAGAAGGCCGCGGCCTATGTGGAGATCCTCTACAACCAGGCCCTGATCATCGCCGACCTCCCCCTGCCCGACCCCGCCCGGTACGCCGAGCTGGTGTGCGGCCTCATGGAGTGAGAACAAAAAAACAGCAGCCGCCCCGGCACGTCTGTGTGCCGGGGCGGCTTTGGTTTTTCCGTGGGGAAGGCGGGGTGGATCAGGTGGCCAGCTTCTCGCGGATGTACCCCCCCACCTGGTCGGCGCTGACCTGGAGAACGAAGCCCACCTGGTTTTCGATGAGGGCCTCGGTCCGGTGGAGAATGTTCTCGTCGGAGGCGCCCAGCTTCTTGCCGGCGGCGGAGAGGGCCCTCTGCCGCTGGTACAGGCAGGAGGCCAGGCAGATCAGCTCCCGGAGGTCGCAGGCCTTCACGATGGCCTGGAAGCTGGCCAGGCGGACCTTGCGGTCCTCGATCCAGGGCATGTGCTCCCCCCGGGTGGACAGGATGAGCCGGTCCAGCTCCTCCCGATTGGGCAGCCGGGCCATGCGGCTGACCAGGGTCTGGCTGGCGGTAGGGACAAAGATGGTGGAGGCCGGATTGCTGACAGGTTTCAGGATGTAGAATTCTTTGGGGGCTTCTTTGGGGGCGAGGCGGTCCAGACGAATGTCATCCACCAGACATACGCCATTGCAGGAGTAGCGGACGTACTCGCCCTTTTGGTACGGTTCTGCCATAGTTGGGTCCTCCTTCCTGTGTGTGTTCCCTTTCTGACGGGCAGAAGGTGGATGAAAAAAGAGGCCCAACAAATGGACACGGCCCTGTCAAGCCACTTATTACGTTTAGTATACCAAGAAAATTCTAAAATTTCAAAGGGATTTTGAGAAAAAAGCCAAAAAAATTTCCCATTTTTCAGGCTTTCCCGGAACCGGCGGGGAAGGGCTTTGGAAAATTCCCCCAAAGGGGACGGGGACCCGCCCGCTGCAACGCCGCAGCGGCAGGTCCCCGTCCCCTTTGGAGGTCGTGGAAAAGGATGGGATTTCGATTACAGCGCCTGGGCCCAGGCGGCCACCGCGGCCCGGTTGTCGTCGGGCTCGCCGTCCACCTTCAGGGGGTCGCAGACCAGGTTGGCGCCGCAGGCCTGGACCTTCTTGGCCAGGATGTCCGCCGCCCAGCAGAAGTAGTCCTCGTAGTTCTCCTTGTCTCCCAGGCCGAAGACGGCCACGTTCTTTCCCTTCAGCAGGGCGGGGGTCATCCGGTTCTCATAGTAGGGGATGAAGTCCTCCTGCAGCTCCCCCAGGCCCATGGTGGAGCAGCCGTAGACCACCAGGTCGGCCGCCTGGACGGCGGCGTCGTCCTTGGCGTCGGTGACGTAGACCACCTCCACGGTGTAGCCGGGCATGTTCTCGGCGATCTGGTCGGCCACGATCTCGGTGTTGCCGGTGGTGCTGCCAAAAATAATCGTTGCTTTTTTCATGGGGTACACTCCTTTATCCGTCATGGTCCGCGGCAAAATTAGCCTTTGCTAACTGCCGGATGAGTAGATATTAGCATATGCTAACTATCTTGTCAACCCCGTCTCTGGAAAAAGGGGCGGGGCGCGGGATTTTGGTTGACAAACCTTTTCCCGGTCCATATAATAAAGGGTGGATTTTCCCCGGAAGATCCCAACGGAACCAAGGATAAGTGAGGTGAAAACAATGGACGCTGGCGGTAGTAACGGCACCTTGGCGGGCCGATGTCGCAGGCTGACGGACGAGCCGCCTTTGCGGGCGTCCATTGGCCTTTCGTGACCGTGTGACCGGCCGGCCGGTGTGTCTTACTTCCTGCTGGGAAACTGGGCGTCCCAGACGTCCTGAAACGAAACAAGCTGGGAGGAGATGCCAATGGCAGAAAGAACGGTCGTGACGCTGGGGGATACCCTGGCTGCCCTGGTGGAGGGCAAAAAATACACCACCCTCCGGGACATTCTGGTGACCATGAACGCGGTGGACGTGGCCGCGATCTTTGAGGATATGCCCCAGGATAAGCTCCCCCTCCTCTTCCGCCTGCTGCCCAAGGAGCTGGCGGCGGAGACCTTTGTGGAGATGGCCCCGGAGGCCCAGGAAATGCTCATCCAGGGCTTTTCCGACAACGAGCTGAAAGAGGTCGTCGACGAACTCTACGTGGACGACGCGGTGGACATCGTGGAAGAGATGCCCGCCAACGTGGTCAAACGGATCCTCCAGCAGGCGGACCCGGAGATGCGCAAGATGATCAACGAGATCCTCAAGTACCCCGACGACAGCGCCGGGAGCATCATGACCACCGAGTACGTGAGCCTCCGGCCCAACATGACGGCGGAGGAGGCCATCAAGCGCATCCGCCGGGTGGGGGTGGACAAGGAGACCATCTACACCTGCTACGTCACCGACAACAACCGCAAACTCATGGGGATGATCTCCCTGCGTACCCTGATGCTGGCCGACGACGACGACGTGGTCCAGGACATCATGGAGAGCAACGTCATCTCCGCCAACACCCTGGAGGACCAGGAGAGCGTGGCCCAGATGTTCACCAAGTACGACTTCGGGGCCCTGCCGGTGGTGGACCAGGAGAACCGCCTGGTGGGCATCATCACCGTGGACGACGCCATCGACGTCTTACAGGAAGAGACCACCGAGGACTTTGAAAAGATGGCCGGTATGGCCCCCTCTGACAAGCCCTACCTCCGCACGGGGGTGCTGGAGACCTGGCGCTCCCGCTTCCCCTGGCTGCTGGTGCTGATGCTCTCGGCCACCCTGACCAGCATGGTGCTCACCAGTTACGAGAACGCCCTGGCCGCCTGCGCGGCCCTGACGGCCTTCATCCCCATGCTCACCGGTACCGGCGGCAACAGCGGCACCCAGGCCTCCGTGGCGGTGATCCGCGGCCTGTCCCTGGGCGAGGTGGAATTTTCCGACACCTTCCGGGTGGTCTGGAAGGAAGTCCGGGTGGCCGTCCTGTGCGGCGTCACCCTGGCGGCCTGCAACTTCGCCAAGCTCCTGCTGGTGGACCGGATGCTGCTCCACAACGAAGGGGTGACGGTGACGGTGGCCCTGGTGATCTGCGTGACCATGGTCTTCACCGTGCTGTGCGCCAAGGTGGTGGGCTGCCTGCTCCCCCTGCTGGCCGAGCGCATTCACTTAGACCCTGCGGTGATGGCCAGCCCCTTCATCTCCACCGTGGTGGACGTGGTCACCCTGCTGATCTATTTCCAGGTGGCCCGGACCATCCTGAGCCTTTGAACGATCTTTCTTGCAAAAAAATGAGCTGCCGTGGGCAGCTCATTTTTTATGGGGAGGCAGCGGCGCGGCAGCTTCAGCCCCGATAGGCCTTGCCGGTGAGGGAGACGGGGTCCAGGCGGATGACAGCGGTCTTGTCGATCTGCTTGTCGATCATCTTGAAGCCCAGCTCCTCGTAGCCGGGGTGCTTCTGGGTGACGAAGTTCTCCAGCACGGTGCGCTTTTCGGCCTGGTCGGTGACGAAGACGGCGGTGCCGGTGAGGACCACGCTCTCAAAGGCGGCGGTGATCTTGCTGGGGATGATCTGGGCACTGATGATGGCGGAGAAGCAGCACTTGGGGCTGCGCTGGAGGCACTCGATCTTGTACCCATAGGGGGCGGAGTGGAGGTAGACCTTGCCGTCTACCACGATGTAGTTGATGGGGGTGGCGTAGGGGTAGCCGTCGTCCCCCTGGACGGAGAGGGTGCCGTGGTCCCCCTTCTTGAGGATCTCCATGGTCTCGGCGTCGGAGAGCTGGCGGCTGGCTTTGTGCATCTTATGTTCCATTCTAGGGTCCTCCTTTTCGATTCTATGATACTTTACCTTACCAGACGGCCGGAAAATTACCTGTTGCAGTTGCATCAGAAGAAAAAATAATTTACACTAGAGGCAGAAACCGTTCCATCGGGAGGTGGCAGGATGAATCTGGAAGAACTGCGCCGCAGCCCCCTGTTCCGCAACATCGCCCCCAAGGACCTGGAGGCCATGCTGGGCTGCCTCAGCGCCCGGGAGATCGCCCCCCGCCGGGGGGACTTCATCATGAGCAGCCCCGGGGACCAGCCCCTGATGGGGGTGGTCCTGGAGGGGGAGGTGGAGATGATCAGCGAGGACTACTTTGGCAAGAAGTCCCTGCTCTCCGTGCTGCCGGCGGGGAGCATTTTCGGGGAGAGCTACACCTGCGTCAAGGCCCGCAACCGCACCATCGCCTACCAGGCCCGCACCCACAGCCGGGTGCTGCTGCTGGACTATGGGCGCATCCTCCACGCCTGCAAGCTGGTGTGCCGCTTCCACCACCGGATGATCGAGAACATGGTGGAGCTCATCGCGGAGAAGAACGTGGCCCTGGTGGAGAAGATCGAGGTTACCTCCCGGACCACCATCCGGGAAAAACTCCTCACCTACCTGGCCCGCCAGGCGGAGGCCGCCGGCAGCCGGACCTTCACCCTCCCCATGAGCCGCACCGCCCTGGCGGAGTACCTCTGCACCGACCGCTCCGCCATGACCCGGGAGCTGGCCCACATGAAGGCCGAGGGGCTCATCGACTATGACAAGCGGCAGTTTACCCTCTATTCCTGAAAAGACAGGTCCCCGGCCTGCCGCTGCTGGCAGGTCGGGGACCTGTATCTGTGTTAGAATCCATTGCGATTTCGGTTCTCGGCGGTGTGGCGAAGGAACAGGGCCACACCCAGGATGGCAAGGGAGATGAGCCAGTAGAGCCCATAGACGACGATGCCTTCCGCCCCGGAAAAGACGCCGATTCCCAGGTAGATGGCGGAGGCGATGAAGTGGTAACGAACGGTCCGCTCCAGGGCTTCCGCCCAAGGCCGGCGCCAGGTGTACATGGTGAACAGGATGGGGAGGATCCACAGCGCCGCAGTGGCTCCCCAGGGAAACAGATACATCTCGAACATGGAGGACCTCCTTTCCTAAGAAGAGGAGTCCCTCAGAAGGGCCGATAGCCGTGGCTGCTGTAGTGCCGCACCAGCAGGGCGGTGGCCGCGATGAGGGCGCCCAGGAGAATGATCACGAAGATGGTGTCGGTGGTCAGATTCATAGGACTGGTGGCCAGGAAGTATACCACGGAGGCGATGACCTGCCAGCGGATGACGCAGGCTCTGGCGTCGGCCTGGGACTGGTTCCAGGTGAGCACGGCCAGCCCGATGGGCAGGGCGAAGAGGAGCACCGTTAAAATCCAAAAGTACAACATGATTTGACCTCCTTTCCAAGGGCCAAACGAAACGGGTGGATGTGGGTATGGATATCAATCGGGCGAATACTCTTCCTACGCCCCTATTATAGCAGGCCCGGGGAGGAAAGTCCACAGGGATTTGTAAGTTTTATAAAAAATTTTCGAAAAATTTGAAACCAAACTGTGCGCCCTGCCCGGGGGCGGCGGCCCCAGCTTTACAAATCCCGGGGATGGTGGTAGGATAGGGGGCAGATTCGCGAAAGAAAGGAAGATGCCCATGAAACGCGGCTTGGTGATGGAGGGGGGCGCCATGCGGGGCCTGTTTACCGCCGGGGTCACCGATGTGATGATGGAGGCGGGGATCGTCTTTGACGGGGCCATCGGGGTGTCCGCCGGGGCGGTGTTCGGGGGGAACTACAAGGCCGGCCAGGCGGGCCGGGTGCTGCGGTACAACCTCCGCTTCTGCAAGGACCCCCGGTACAGCAGCCTGCGCTCCCTGATCAAAACCGGGGACCTGTTCGGGGCGGATTTCTGCTACCGGGAGATCCCCGATCACTTAGACCCCTTTGATCAGGCGGCCTACGCCGCCAACCCCATGGACTTCTTTGTGGTGGCCACCGATGTCCACACCGGCCGGGCGGTGTACCACAACTGCCTGGACGGGGGGCGGGAGGACCTGGAGTGGTTCCGGGCCTCGGCCTCCATGCCCCTGGCCTCCCGGATCGTCTCCGTGGGGGGCTATGACCTGCTGGACGGGGGCATCGCCGACTCCATCCCCCTGGCCTATCTGGAGGAACAGGGGTACGACCGGAACGTGGTGGTCCTCACCCAGCCCATGGGCTATGTAAAGACCAAGAACAAGGCCATGCCCCTGCTGCGGCGGGTGTACAAGGACTATCCCCAGCTCCTGGACACCCTGGCCCGGCGGCAGGACGTGTACAACGAGACCACCGCCGCCATCCGGGAGAAGGAGCGCCGGGGGGAGGTCTTTGTCATCCGCCCGGAGGCACCCCTGGACATCCACCGGGTGGAGCATGACCGGGCGCGGATCCAGGCGGTCTATGACCTGGGCCGGGCGGTGATGGAGAAGCGCCTGGAGGCCATGAAAGCATTCTTGCAGGAGGAAAGACCATGACCGAGAGAGAACAGCAGCTGGCGGGCCTGGCCACCGAGTGGCGGACCCTGCCCTACACCTGGCGGGACTGCGCCCTCTACGCCCTGGCAGTGGGGGCGGACGGGCGGGAGCCCCAGTACACCTATGAGAAGGACATGCAGGTGATCCCCACCTTTGGGGTGCTCCCCTACTGGGGGGCGGTGAACGTCACCCCGAAGTTCCCCCGGCCCCGGGCCATCCCGGTGCTGGTGGAGGAGCGCCTCCAGCCGGAGCGGTCCTATGTGAACCTGGACTTTGAGTTCCTCTACCACCGCCCCATCCCGGCGGGGAAGGGGAGCTTCGTGTACCGGGATGTGCTCACCGACCTCTTCGACCGGGGGGAGGGCCGGGGGATGGCCGTCCGGTCCCAGGTGGAGGTCTTTGACGAGGGGGGCGTGCTGCTGTGCACCAACCGGTGCACCACCCTCTTCCCCACCCTGGGGGGCTACGGCGGCCAGCCCATGCCCCGCCGGGCCGGCCGCATCCCCGACCGGGAGCCGGACTTTGTGGCGCGGGACCACGTCGGGGCGGCCCAGCACCTCCTCTACCGCCTCACCGGGGACACCAACCTGGTCCACGTGGACCGGGCTGTGGCGGAGAGCCGGGGCCTGGCGGGCCCCTTCGTCCACGACCTGTGCGCCTTTGGCTACGCCTGCCGGCTGGCCATCGGCCAGCTCTTCCCCGGCCAGCCGGAGCGGCTGGAGCGGATGTACGGGGCCATGAAGACCGTCCTCTACCCCGACACCCCGGTGGAGCTCCACCTGTGGCAGACCGGCCCCGGCCAGGGGGCCTTCCGCCTGGTGAACGCCGCCACCGGCCAGGCCATCCTGGACCGGGGGGAGCTGGACTGGCAGGCCTGACTCCAGATCGAAAAACAGCCCGTCTGCGGAAAGCAGACGGGCTGTTTTTGGCTGCGGTTTAGACTTTTTCGTGGACCTTGCCGGGGTAGAGGATGAACTTCCGCCCCAGGAAGTTCCAGAAGAACACCAGAATGCTGCTGATGAGCTTGGAGAGCATGAAGTACAGCTGCAGGTGGCTGGTGAAGAAGAACATGAGCAGCTCGGTCAGCAGCAGCCCCACCACGGAGATGGCGCAGAACACCAGCACTTCGGCGGCCGGGCCCACGGTGGCGTTGACCGCCTTGAAGGCGAAGAACTTGGTGAGCAGGAAGTTGCACACCGTCCCGGCGGTAAAGGAGCAGGCCGCCGCCGGCAGGTAGTGCATCCCCGCCGTCTCCAGGATGAACAGGAGCAGGAAGTCCAGCAGGAAGGAGGAGGCCCCGGTGAT
>DXDK01000019.1 GCA_019115545.1 Candidatus Evtepia faecavium | reverse complement strand
CTGGACCCACCTCTCTCTGGTTTGGAAAACGGGGGGAGGCGGGTTTTTCTTTTTCCTACAAACTTGTGACCGACGCCCGTAACGGCCCGCCCCCCAGCTGGGCGGGCTGGGGGAGTCGTTTCGTACAAACGGGATATGGGTCGTTGACCTGCCACGCCCGAAGCCTTCCCCTCGGGGGGAAGGTGGCCCGGCGCAGCCGGGACGGATGAGGGGGCGACCGGGTACCCAACGGAGCAGAAGAAAACCGGCGTACAGGCGGCAGGGGGCCGGGCACTGGTTTTCTACAAGGAAAGGCTTCGGAAGGGTCGCCCCCTCATCAGTCACCTTCGGTGACAGCTTCCCCCCAAGGGGAAGCCGCTGGACGTGGCAGGTCAACTACCCATATCCCGTTTGTACGAAACGCCTCCCCCAGCCCGCCCAGCCGGGGGGCGGGCCGATGCCAGCGTGGGACACAGGGCCGCAGGCCAGTCCACAAAAAAAGCGGGATACCCCGAAGGATATCCCAGACCAGAGTGGGGAGTCCAGAGGGGAGAAACTCTCCCCTCTGGTGTTCTTTCCTCCATTTCTCACAGGAGAAATGGAGGCCGCCGGCAGGCACCCCCCGGGGCGCTGCGCCCCGAGGTGGGTAAGAGCCCCCACCACCCGTAGGGTACATACCACCGGGGGCAGGCCCCCGGCCCCACTTGGCAGGGGCTAACCTGCGATGGACCAGGCGGTACAACGTACCGGGGCCCGCCCCCCTTAGTACGCCGCCACGTCGGCCAAAAACTGCTCCCAGGCCTCCGGGTGGTCCACGAAGTACAGGGGACACAGCTTCCCGGTGACGTCGTAGTGGCGGATCACCTGGTCCCGGCCGATGCCGCAGTAGTCACACAGCCAGGCGGTGAGGCGCACCAGGGCGTCGTAGCTCTCCTGGGTGAACTGCCCCGTGGCGTCGGGGTGGCAGACCTCGATGGAGAGGGTGTCGTTGTTGCGCTCGTTGGTGGCCGAGGACTTCTCGTCCATGGGCACGCACTGGATGACCTCCCCCTCCAGGCCCACCAGGAAGTGGGAGCTCACCTGGGTCTCCGGCTGGTCGTAGAAGTCGTGGTTCTGCTGGGCGGTGGTGCCGGGGTTGCCGGTGTAGTGGATAGCGATGTCGGTGACCCCATCCAGCTTCTCCCCCCGGCGGCCGGTGCCGTTGATGGAGATGATCTGCTTGTCCACCCAGAAGGGGGTGCGGTCCCGGGCCAGTTTGGTCATCTGGTCCCCGCCGGTGAGGTTGGCCACCAGGCCCAGGACTACCGCCAGGGCGGCCAGGGCCAGGAGGAGATACAGCAGCCGGGGGCGGCTGCGCCGGCGGCGCCGGCGGGAGGGGGGCCGCCGCCCGGAGGGCCGGGGGGCGGAGCGGGTGCGGGAAGTGGCGGTGGCAGCCATGGCAAGGCCTCCTTTGGAAAGACGATATCTTGGTCTCACACCGGGCGGGTGGCCTGGTCCAGCCACCGGGCCTCCTCCGGGGAGAGGTGGGGGGCGATGGCCTGGCGCACCCGGGCGTGATAGGCGTTGAGCAGCTCCCGCTCCCGGGGGGAGAGGAGGTCGGGGAGAACGGCGTCCAGGTCAAAGGGGGTGAGGGTGAGGACCTCGAACCCCAGGAAGCCCTGGGGCTCCCCCTCCACGCACAGCAGGAGGTTCTCCAGGCGGATGCCGAAGTCCCCGTCGAAGTAGACCCCCGGCTCGTTGGAGGTGACCATGCCGGGCATCAGGGGGGTCTCCCGCCCCCCGGCGGAGCGCCAGCGGATGCTCTGGGGCCCCTCGTGGACGCTGAGGAGGTACCCCACCCCGTGGCCGGTGCCGTGGTTGAAGTCCAGCCCCCGGGCCCACAGGGGCCGCCGGGCGGCGTAGTCCAGCACCGAGCCGGGGCACCCGGCGGGGAAGGCGGCGTCGGCCAGGGCCAGGTTCCCCTGGAGGACGGCGGTGTAGCACACCTTCTGCCGGTCCGAGAGGGGGCCCAGGGCATAGGTCCGGGTGCAGTCGGTGGTGCCGGTGTAGTAATGCCCCCCGGTGTCCGCCAGGAGGAAGCCCTGGGCGGGGATGGCCCGGTCGCTGGCCGGGGTGGGGGAGTAGTGGATCACGGCGCTGTGGTCCCCGGCAGCCAGGATGGGGTCGAAGCTGGGCTGAAGATAGCTGGGGTCGGCCCGGCGGAGCTCCTCCAGATGGGCCGCCGCCGACAGCTCCGTGAGCCCCGGGTCCCCGGCGTGGGTTTTCAGCCAGTACATGAACCGGGTGAGGGCGATGCCGTCGGACAGGTGGGCCCGGCGGAAGTTTTCCTGCTCGGTGGGGTTCTTCACCCCCCGGCGCAGCTCGGTGGGGTTGGGCCGGTCCTTCACCGGCACCTCCGAGGGGATGCTGGTGAGGAGGGTGGTGTTCACCCGGCGGGTGTCCAGCAGCACGGTCTGGTCCGGGGTGAGGCGGTGGGCGTAGTCGTAGAAGTCCTCATAGGGCCGCAGGGAGACCCCGTCGGCCTCCAGGGCCTCCGCCACAGGGGGGGCGAAGGCGGCGGGGTGGGCGAAGAGGGTGCACCCGGCCCGGGTGAGGGCCAGGTAGGCCAGCACCACCGGGGTGCAGGGGATGTCGCCCCCCCGGAGGTTCAGCAGCCAGCCGATGTCCTCCAGGCAGGTGAGCAGGAGGACCTCCGCCCCCTGGGCGGCCAGGTCCCCCCGGACCTGCCGGAGTTTTTCCGCCCGGGACAGGCCGGCGTAGGCCTCCTCCAGCAGCCAGGCGGGCTGGGCGGAGCGGGGCGGGCGGTCCGGCCAGATCTCCCCCACCAGGTCCAGCTGGTGGTGGATCTTGGCCCCCAGCTGCCGGGTCAGTTGGTGGTACCGCCGGCCGGTGCGGGCGTCCACGCACCGGCCGTCAAACCCCAAGGTCTGGCCGGGCTGGAGGCTGGAGCGCAGGAAGCCCTCGATGGTGGGCACCCCGGGCTGGCCCATTTTCATCAGGCGGATGCCGGAGCCCTGGAGCTGTTCCTCCGCCTGGAGGAAGTACCGCCCGTCGGTCCACAGCCCGGCCCAGGTGGGGAAGACCAGCAGGGTCCCCGCCGAGCCGGTGAAGCCGGAGACATACCGCCGGCAGGCGAAGTGGTCCCCCACGTACTCGCTGCCGTGGAAGTCGGCGGTGGGGATGAGATAGGCGTCTATGTGGTGCTCGGCCATCCGGTCCCGGAGGGCCTGGAGAGGGTGTGTCATCGTGCAGATCTCCTTTATCGTAGAACAAATGCCGGGGGAGGGGGGCACTTTTTTTGAAAAGCCGGACAAAAGCGCCCAAAAGCCGGGAAAATCCTCCCCCAGTATAGCACGGGAACGGAGAAATGGAAAGGCCCGGGAAAAATGGCGGGGCCGCCCCGGTTGCGCCGGGGGAAATTTGTGGTAAAATAACGGGGTAACATTGCCATCCCGCCGGGGCGCCCGGCGGAAGGAAAGGGGACGGAAACATGGAACAGGTGACCATTGTGGGCATGGGTGCCCTGGGGATCCTCTACGGAAACGCCCTGGCCAAGTGCCTGGGGCGGGAGAAAGTGACCTTCCTGGCGGAGGGGGAGCGGCTGGAGCGCCTGCGCCGGGAGGGCGCCTGGTGCAACGGGGCGGCCTGCGATTTCCAGGTGAGCGACCACCTGGAGGGGCCGGCGGAACTGCTCCTCTTCGCCGTGAAGGCCCCGGACCTGGCGGAGGCCATGGACCTGGCCGCCCCCTGGGTGGGGGAGGACACGGTGATCCTCTCCCTGCTCAACGGGGTCACCAGCGAGGAGACCCTCTCCCAGACCTTCGGGCCGGAGAAGGTCCTCTACGCCGTGGCCCAGGGGATGGACGCCGTCCGGGAGGGCACCCGGCTGACCTACACCCACGGGGGGACCCTCTTTTTGGGCCTGCCGGAGGAGGACTACTTCGACCGGGGGGAGAAGCTGGAGGCGGCCTATGCCCTGCTGTCCCAAATGGACCTGGACGTGGTGAAGGAGGAGGACATCCTCCACCGGATGTGGTGCAAGTTCATGCTCAACGTGGGGGTGAACCAGGTGTGCATGGCCTATGACTGCCCCTATGGGGGCGTCCAGACCCCCGGCCCGGCCCGGGAGGCCATGGTGGCCGCCATGGACGAGACCCGGAAGGTGGGGGCCTGCCAAGGGGTCCTGGTGACCCGGAAGGACCTGGAGGCCTATCTGCAGGTGGTGGACGGCCTGAACCCCCAGGCCATGCCCTCCATGGAGCAGGACGCCCGAGCCCACCGGCCCACGGAGGTGGAGGCCTTCGCCGGAACGGTGATCGAGATGGCGGAGTTCTACGGCATGCAGGTCCCCGTGAACCGGGAGCTCTACCGGAAGATCCGGGAGATAGAAACAAATTGGTAAGGAGAAACTGTCAAGGTTGACAAAGGGGAAGCGGCCGCCGGGGTCCCGGCGGATAATTTGAAAAAAATCGAAAAAAATCATTGACAGACCAGGGGGGAAGTGCTATCGTGAGAGGCACGAAGGAATCCCCCCCACCGGTGTGGGGCACGCAGCGAGGCTTGAACCATGAGCATGTTTTTTGTGGAACTGCACACCCTGGCTGTCAGCATTATTGGGGTACTACTGCTTGTAGTAGTACCGGAAATAATGCCAAATGTGATGCCCAGAAAGCAGTTCGCAAAGACAGCCCAAGATTGACGAACACACCCCCTGCGGGGGACCTTGGACAGCAAAATTTGCGGAGAACCGAAAGCTCTTGTGGTTTCCACGTTTGGCACGTGAAGGACCGCGGAGCTTTTTTGTTGTTCCCGTGGAAAAAAAGAAGGAACGAAGAGGAGGAAACAGCATGGAAATGACAGGTGCCAAGATCTTGATGGAATGCCTGTTGGAGCAGGGAGTCGACCTGGTGTTCGGCTATCCCGGCGGCACTATCCTGAACGTCTACGACGAGCTCTACCACTACCGGGATCGGATCACCCACATCCTCACGGCCCACGAGCAGGGGGCCTCCCACGCCGCCGACGGGTACGCCCGCTCCACCGGCAAGGTGGGGGTGTGCCTGGCCACCTCCGGCCCCGGCGCCACCAACCTCACCACCGGCATCGCCACGGCCTACATGGACTCGTCCCCCGTGGTGTTCATCACCTGCAACGTCACCCAGAACCTCATCGGCCGGGACGCCTTCCAGGAGGTGGACATCACCGGCATCGCCATGCCCATCACCAAGAGCACCTACCTGGTGCGGGACGTGAACACCCTGGCCGACACCGTCCGGGAGGCCTTCGCCATCGCCCGCAGCGGCCGCCCCGGCCCGGTGCTCATCGACATCGTGAAGAACGTCACCGCCGAGAAGGCGGAGTATGAATACCTCCCCCGGGAGAAGCACACCTCCTCCGGCCGGCTGGCCAAGCTGGTCCAGCGGGCCCGCACCAGCAGCCTGAAGATGCCCGAGCCCAACCAGGAGGACGTGAACAAGCTGGTGGACATGATCGCCCAGTCCAAGAAGCCCATGCTCATCTGCGGCGGCGGCGTGGTGCGCAGCCGGTCCCACAAGGAGTTCCGGGAGTTTGCCCGGCGCATCGACGCCCCGGTGGCCATCACCCTCATGGGGGCCGGCGGCATCCCCGGGCGGGACCCCCTGTCCACCGGCATGATCGGCATGCACGGGTCCAAGGCCTCCAACATGGCCTGCGACGGCTGTGACCTGCTCATCGCCGTGGGCTGCCGCTTCTCCGACCGGGTGGCCCTGAAGCCGGCCACCTTCGCCCGCCAGGCCAAGATCGTCCACATCGACATCGACCGGGCGGAGATCAACAAGAACGTGGAGACCGACCACCACATCATCGGCAACGCCAAGCAGGTGCTGGAGCTGCTCAACCGCAAGGTCCCCCAGTACGACCACAGCGAGTGGAAGCAGTACGTCTTCTCCTTCCCCACGGAGACGGCCTACGAGGAGGACGCCGAGCACCTCACCCCCAAGCAGATCCTCAGCACCATCGCCCGGATGTGTCCCCAGGACACCATCGTGGCCACCGACGTGGGCCAGCACCAGATGTGGGCCATCCAGCACTTCCGGTTTGACTATCCCGGCCAGCTGCTCACTTCCGGCGGGTTCGGGGCCATGGGCTTCGGCATGGGGGCGGCCATCGGCGCCAAGCTGGGCAACCCGGACAAGACCGTCATCCACATCACCGGCGACGGCTCCTTCCGGATGAACTGCAACGAGCTGTCCACCGAGGAGTTCTACAAGACCCCCGTCATCACCTTCATCTTCAACAACCATCGCCTGGGCATGGTCCGCCAGTGGCAGGAGCTCATCTACGACTGCCGCTACAGCCAGACCATCACCGAGCGGGGCCCCGACTTCGTCAAGCTGGCCGAGGCCAACGGCCTCAAGGGCCGCCGCGTGAACAACCTGGCGGAGCTGGAGGAGGCCATCGCCGAGGCCCTGGGCGAGCAGCAGAAGGGCCTGGGCTACGTGGTGGACTGCAACATCCAGGAGAAGGAACTGGTCCGTCCCATGGTCAACGGCGGCACCCACATCACCGAGTTCCTGGTCAACTGAGAGGAGGAAGCGTCATGGAAGAAGTGAAACTGCGCACCCTGTCTGTCCTGGTGGACAATGAGGCGGGCGTTCTGTCCCAGGTGTCTCGGCTGTTCTCCCGCAAGGGGTTCAACGTGGAGTCCCTGGCGGTGGGGGCCACCGACAACCCCGCCATCTCCCGCATGACCATTGAGGTCCTGGCCAACGAGAACCAGACCAACCTCATGTGCAACCAGCTGGCCAAGATGGTTCCCGTCCACTCGGTCAAGCTGCTCAACCCCAGCCATTCCATCCGCCGCGAGCTGGTCCTCTACAAAGTGCGGGCCAAGAGCAGCGACGATAAGAATGAGATCATCCAAATCGCCAACATATTCCGGGGCTCCATCATCGACGTGTCCAAGGAAACCCTCACCATGTCCGTCATCGGCGACGAGAAGAAAACCGACGCCGTGCAGGAGCTGCTGGCGGAGTTCGGGATCGTGGAAATGGTCCGCACCGGCATGATCGCCCTGGAACGTGGAAAATACACCATTGATGAAGACACCAAGGAAAAAGGAGAATTTAACTATGGCAAAGATGTATTATGAGAAGGACTGCGACTTAAACCAGCTCAACGGCAAGAAGATCGCCATCATCGGCTACGGCTCCCAGGGCCACGCCCACGCCCTGAACCTCCGGGACTCCGGCTGCGACGTGGTCGTGGGCCTGCGCAAGGGCGGCAAGTCCTGGCCCGTGGCGGAGAAGGACGGCTTCCAGGTGATGACCGTCGCCGAGGCCACCCAGGCTGCCGACATCATCATGATCCTCATCAATGACGAGGCCCAGGCCGATATGTATAAGAAGGACATCGCCCCCTACCTCACCGCCGGCAAGGCCATCGCCTTCGCCCACGGGTTCAACATCCGCTACCAGCAGATCCAGCCCCCCGCCGACGTGGACGTGTTCATGGCAGCCCCCAAGGGCCCCGGCCACACCGTCCGCAGCCAGTATGTGGCCGGTAAGGGCGTGCCCTGCCTGGTGGCCGTGGAGCAGAACGCCACCGGCAAGGCCTATGACATCGCCCTGGCCTACATCGCCGGCATCGGCGGCGCCCGGGCCGGCATCATGGAGACCACCTTCCACGACGAGACCGAGACCGACCTCTTCGGCGAGCAGGCCGTGCTGTGCGGCGGCGTGGTGGAGCTGATGAAGCTGGGCTTCGAGACCCTGGTGGAAGCCGGCTATGAGCCCGAGAACGCCTATTTCGAGTGCATCCACGAGATGAAGCTCATCATCGACCTGATCAACAAGGGCGGCGTGGCCATGATGAACTACTCCATCTCCGACACCGCCGAGTACGGCGAGTATGTCTCCGGCACCCGCATCCTGCCCTATGAGCAGACCAAGGCCAACATGAAGGCCGTCCTCAACGACATCCAGGACGGCACTTTCGCCGGCAAGTGGATCGCCGAGAACAAGAACGGCCGCACCTTCTTCAACTCCAAGCGGGCCCTGCTGGCCAAGCACCCCATGGAGACCGTGGGCGCCGAGCTGCGCAAGAATATGCTCTGGGGGGACGACGCCGACCCCGACACCGCCTCCAACTAACCCCCGGCGGAGACCATCCACAAAACAGAAAGGGCGCGGGCAGCCAAGGCTGCCCGCGCCTTTCCTCTGCCTGGAAAAAACCCAGGGAAATTGTAAAAAGTGACAAAAACAGGCTTGCAAAACAGGGGGAGTCGTGCTATACTATCCATAGAAACAGCAGGAGCTGTTTCCAGACAGATCGGACACCATTGATCGTTTGTTCCGCCCCGCCAGGGGCTGAAGAAAGGAGTCGTCATTATGAAGATCCAATTTTCAAACAAGAACATGACAGTCCCCGATCGTGTGTATTCCCACGCTGAGCAGCGGATCAATGAGCTTGAGCCCCTGTTCCGGGGAACCCCCGAAGCCAATGTTGTTTTCAGCGCCGAGGACGGCAAGCACGTCATCGAGCTGACCATTTTCTCCGGTTCCACCATCTTCCGTGTGGTGGAAAAGACCTCCGATATGATGGTCTCCATCGACGCTGCCGCCTCCTCCATCCGGCGGCAGCTGCGGGAGCACCACAACCAGCTGGCCAAGGAGATCAACGCCGACGCCTTCGAGAAGGGTGCAGATGACCTCATCTTCATCCCCGAGGTGGATAAGTTCGACGCCCCCGCGTACCAGGTGGTCCGTTCCAAGGAATTTGTCTTTGGACCCATGTCTGTGCAGGAGGCCATCCTGCAGATGAACCTGATTGGCCACTCCTTCTTCGCCTTCCGCAATGAGGACCGGGATGGCGCCTTCTCCGTGGTGTATCGCCGCAACGACGGCGGCTACGGCGTCCTGGTGGACAAGACCTGACCTCTGCGCACCCCCTGGAGGGACCCCACCCACCCAAACCGGCAGGACATCGCAACCAAGAGCCGCGGCTCCCCCGCTTTCCGGGGGAGCCGCTTTTGTCCCCTGGGGGCTTGCCACCGGGGGTCGGGGGTGCTATACTGAAACCACCTGGAGAGGAACCGGGTGCAATGCCCGGGCGAGCCCGTCGCCGTGAGGCACGTTTCCTCCCCTTTCTGCCCCGCCGCCGCAGCGGGGGACAGGCCATTGAGGGCGCCCGCCCTTGAGAAGGCGAAAGGGGTGTGGTGCCGAGCCGGAATATTTTCCAGGGACCTGCCTCCCACCACACAGCCGCGAGGGCCGGCTGGGGAGGGAATCTTTCCGAAAAGGAGACTGCAGACATGAGAAAGACAGCGCACCACACCGGGCTGTCCTCCCTTCTCTGCGCGGTGCTGATTGCGGCCATGGCACTGATGACAGCAGCTTGCGGAGACACCCAGACCACCCCCGCCGAGGACACCGCCGGCCAGACCGGCGCCCCCCAGGAGACCGCCCCGGCAGAGCCTACCAGCCTGGGGGAGGGGGAGACCACCTTCTCCCTCACCGTGACGGATCCCGACGGGCAGGAGACCGCCTATGAGATCCACACCGACGCCGAGACGGTGGGGGACGCCCTGGAGAGCCTGGACCTCATCGCCGGGGAGGAGGGGGACTACGGCCTCTTCGTCACCACCGTGGACGGGGTGAGCCTGCCCAGCGACGGGGACCAGTACTGGGCCTTCTACATTGACGGGGCCTATGCCACCTCCGGGGTGGACCAGACGGAGATCACCGCCGGGGCCAGCTATGCCTTGAAGGCGGAGTCCATGTGAGGCTCACCAGCAAGGAGGTGGCCGTCTTCGGCATGTTGGCGGGGCTGATGTTCGCCTCCAAGCAGATCATGGAGGTGCTGCCCAACGTCCACCTGCTGGGGGTGTTCACCATCACCATCACCCTGGTGTACCGGAAGAAGGCCCTGTACCCCATCTACGGCTTCGTGCTGATCCAGGGGCTCTTCTCCGGCTTTGCCCTGTGGTGGATCCCCTATCTCTACCTGTGGACGATCCTGTGGGGGGCGGCCATGGTCCTGCTCCCCAGGGAGCTGGACCGGGTCAAGCCGCTCCAGGTGATGCTCCTGTGCGCCGCCCACGGGTACCTCTACGGCACCCTCTATGCCCCGGCCCAGGCCCTGCTCTTCGGCCTGGACTGGAAGGGGATGCTCACCTGGATCGTGGCCGGCCTGCCCTGGGACTTTGTCCACGGCACCAGCAACTTTTTCTGCGGGCTGCTCATCCTCCCCCTGGCCCGGGCCCTCCGCCGCGCGGAGGGGTACGCCCTGCGGGGGTGAGGTGACCCATCCGCCCCACACAACAAAGGAGGAATCATCCATGGAAGGACTCGCCGCTGCGGCACTGGTTATTGCTATCCTGACCTATTTTGAGATGAACAAGCTCCGGAAACGGGTGGACCGGCAGCAGGCCCAGATGGAAAAGATCTGCCGGGAGACTGGCCGGGCCGACTTGCTGGAACCCGACTTCCCCGAAGGGGTTCTGGACCGGGCCCGCCAGCTGAAGGAGGAGGGCAAGGCTGCCGAGGCCGTCAAGCTCCTCCGCCAGGCCGGGGACCTGGACCTGGCGGAAGCCAGGCAGTACCTGGACAAACTCTGATCCTGCCAAACACCAAAAGGGCAGGCGCCAGACGGCGCCTGCCCTTGCTGTATCTGGGGCATTATTCCGGCGGGGTGAACAGGGCATCCACGGTGGTGCCCAGGGTCTTGGCCAGGTGGAAGGCCAGGGCCAGGGTGGGGTCGTACTTGTTGTTCTCGATGGCGTTGATGGTCTGGCGGGAGACGCCGCAGGCCTTGGCCAGGGCCTCCTGGGACAGGCCCAGGGACTTGCGCAGGGCGCGGATCTGGTTGTCCATGGGCTCATCCCCCCAGCTTCCGCTTGTACCAGGCCAGGGAGAAGGCGAAGAGGTAGGCGGCAACCATCAAGGTGATGAGGGGGTGGAGGAGCTCCTTCCCGTCCCCCAGCATGAACACCAGGGTGCGCAGCAGGAAGTACCCCACCAGCCCCGAGAAGGAGAGGGTGCAGGCCTTGCCCACGATCTGCTGCCGCCGCTCATCCCCCAAGTGCACCAGGGAGACGAACATCCAAATGATGAGCGCCGCGGACAGGCCCAGAAAGACCAGGAACAGGATGGCAAAGAGAGACAGGCCGTTGTTGTCCATAGAGAGACCTCCCGTTGGGTGAATTTTGTCAAATTCTTTTGACATGTTCAGAATACCACAAGGCGGGAAAGATGTCAAATATTTTTTACAAAAAACGGAGAAAAATACCGGCAGGCTCTGCCGATTGGTCCGGCGCAGGTTAGCCCCTGCAACGTTGGGCCGGGGGGCCCAGGCCGTCATCGGTACGCCGTACCGTTGGATTCATCGCAGGCTATAACCTGCCACGTGGTCCCCCGCCCCTGTCCGGGGCGGGGATCCAGGCTTTCTCTAAGAGAAAGCCCGGACGCAAAGAGTCGCAGGGGGAACCCCCTGCACCCCCAAAAATAAAACCGCTCGCTGGGGCTCGCTCCATCTTTTGGGATAGCGGCGCAGCGAGACGGCAGTGGGTTTTGATGCTGCCCATGTACGTGCCCTGATTTGGGGACTTTCTTTTGAGAGATTTTCTTTGGCTGGATTTTTTGCAGAGCAAGATCCAGCAAAAAATATTTTCTCCGAATATGCGTTTCCAAATCTGGTCTGGTGCACTCTTGCCAGAAAGAGACCGTTCCAGAGGCCACCTACCCAAAAGATGGAGCGAGCGAGCAGCGAGCGGCCTTGAAAAAGGGGTGCAGGGGGAACCCCTGCGATTCTTTCCCCCTGCTTTCTTATAAAGAAAGCAGGGCCCCCGCCGGGCAGGCGGGCCCCCCGGGGCGCTGCGCCCCGAGGCCGGTAAAAGCCTTGACCACCCGCAGGGTCCGTACTAACGGGGGCCAGGCCCCCCAATAGCGCAGAAAAGGCGTGCCGTCTCCGGCACGCCTTTCTCGCAAATTCGGTTGGGCTCTGCCCGGCCTCAGCCGTAGCAGAAGTAGCTGGTGCTGGCGAACCAGCCGCTGTTGAAGTACACGGACTTCCACACGCCCTTGCCCTGGGCAAAGTTGGCCTGATAGATCACGTTGCTGGGCATATCCACCTGGCCCATCATGGCCTTCTTCACCGCCGCCTGGCAGAGGGAGTAGTAAGAGGTCCCGTTCTGCTTGTCAGCGGCAATGACGGAATTGGTGGCCGCCTGGGTGGCGTACTTGGTGGCGTACTGCCCGGGCTGGGTGATGACCCCCTTCACCGTGTCGGGGAAGCGGCTGTCGGCCACCCGGTTGAGCACCACCTGGGCCACGTACTCCCGCAGCTGGTCGGTGGTGTGGCCGGCCTCGTAGAACACGGCGGTGGTGAGGATGCGGATGTCCTCATCGGTGTACTTGGCGAGCTTCTGGTAGGCGACGATCTCGGCCTGGGCATCCCACCACACCGCCTGGGCGGCCTTGATGTAGGAACTGCTCTCGCCATAGCCCTGCTGACGGAGGGACTCCGCCGTCTGGTGGGCCTGGCTCTGGATGGTCTTCTGCTCCTGGATGGCGGCCATGCACTGGGTGTAGTTGCTGCCGGTATCGGCGGCAAAGGCCCCGGGGACCATGGTCACCGCCAGGGCCATGCACAGCAGGGCCGCGGTCAAAATCTTCTTCATAACGATAAAACTCCTGTCCTCGCGGAGAACCCTCCCGCCGCCGGCAAGCGCCCGATCTGGCGGCGTGGCAGAGGGGCCTCCTGGCTGATTCCTCTGGCTGGGCCCGTCTCTCCCGGGCCCGGCGGCGCTTGACGTGAGGCATTATACACAAAAGCCCGCCCCTTGGCAAATCCCCCTTTTGGGGAAAAAATCAGCGAAAGGCGCGGCGGCTTTGGCAGGTTTGTCCAAGATTTCCCCCGGGGCTGTTACGGTTTTTATCTCCTTTGTCACCAAATCGCTTTTATTTGTAACAATTTTGTAACCTTTTTGGCGCAATTTTGTTACCGCTTACAAAATTTCACCCAATGCACCCGGGGGATATGGGTGCAAAAACGGGAAACCCCTTGGGACGCAAGGGGTTTCCCGTTGTGCATTTTGCCAGGGCAGGGGTTAAAAGTCCTTGAACTCCGGGGGGCGCCGGGCCAAAAAGGCCTCCATCCCCTCCTGTTTGTCGTGGGTGGCGAAGGCGGTGGCCATGAGGTCCATCTCCCGCTGGGCGCCGTTTTTCAGGTCGATCTCCTGGCTGGAGTTGATGGCCGTCTTGGCCAGGAACACGGCGTAGCTGGCCCGGGAGGCGATCTTCTCCCCCAGGGCCCGGCAGGTGGCCATGAGCTCCGCCTTGGGCACCACGTGGTTGGCCAGGCCCATGCGCCAGGCCTCCTGGGCGTCGATCTGGTCGCCGGTGAAGATCATCTCCTTGGCCCGGCCGGCGCCGATGATCCGGGCCAGGCGCTGGGTCCCGCCGCCCCCGGGGATGATGCCCAGGGTGACCTCCGGCAGGGCGAACCGGGCGCTGTCGGAGGCGATGCGGATGTCACAGGCCAGGGTGAGCTCGCACCCACCGCCCAGGGCATAGCCGTTCACGGCGGCGATGGTCACCTGGCGCATGTTCTCCAGCAGGCCCGCGGCCTCGTGGCACAGGCCGGACAGCCGCCGGGCGGCCATGGAGTCCTCGTGGACCATCTGGGCGATGTCCGCCCCGGCGGCGAAGGCCTTCTCCCCCGCTCCGGTGAGGATGATGACCCGGATCTCGTCCATGGCCTCCACCCGGCGGAGGATGGCGATGAGCTGGCGATAGACCTCGCTGTTGAGGGCGTTGAGGCTCTTGGGGCGGTTCAGGGTCACCACCGCCAGCGGGGCCTCCAGGCTCAGGGTGACAACTTCTTCCATGGAATCTCCTCCTATCTTTTCCCCCCTCCGGGGGGCGTTGGTTCAGATGCGGTAGGCCTCGTACACCTGTCGGCGGGTGTACCCCTTGGCCGGGGCGAAGAAGTCGCTGGGCAGGCTGCTGACGGTGCCGTCGGGGTCCATGGCGTACTTCAGGATCCCCTGCTCGGCGCACCAGTCCATGGCCCCCCAGTTGGCGTGCTGGGGGGCGCCGGTCTCCCGGATCTTCGCCACCCGGCGGCCGATGGCCTCCCCTCTGGGGGCCAGGAGCATGGCCAGCTCCCCCCAGGTCATGGGGTCGTCCAGCCGCAGGCGGTTGTCGGAGAAGACGATGCCCCGGCTCTTCTGGAGCAGCGCCAGCTTGGCAAAACCCGGCTCCTCCCGGCCCACGTCGGCAAAGGGGCTGTAGTCCTCCAGCAGCTGCTGGACGGTGACCACCCGGTAGCCGTAGGACTGGAGCAGCGCCAGCTGCTCCTTCAGCCCGAAGGCCACGGGGGTGCGGCGGCTCATGTTATACCCGTCCTTCTGGAAGATGATCTGCCCGGCCAGGGCGTCGGGGGCGGCCTCCAGAGCCCGGCGCATGGGGGCCACCATGGCCTCCACCTCCGCCTGGAGGGAGGCCTGCACCGAGCTGTGGGGGATGGGCAGCCACCCCGCCCCGTCAAAGGCGGCGGCCAGGTAGAGGTAGTTCATCTGGTCATAGGCGTCGTAGCTGGTAAAGCCCCCCTCGATTTTGTCCACATAGTGGGGCGGGCGGGCCATGGTCATGGTGTAGCCATAGCGCTCCTTCAGCAGAGTGTGCAGGCGGGAGAGGTCGGCCACCACCTGGTCCAGGCCGTGGAAGTGGTCCCGCTTGCCGTAGACGAAGGGCTTCTTCCCGAACAGGACGTGGCGGTAGCCGTGGTTGGTGATCTGGTGGCCCTCCGCCAGGATCCGCCGGACCAGGCGGTCGTTGTGGACCACGCCCCCCCGGTCGTCCTGGTTGAGGTCGGGGTAGTGGTCGTACCGCACCCCGCCCCAGTCGGCCTGGCCGGATTTGCCCGGGGTGTCGGGGTAGTTCTCGCTGGTGTCCCCCACCACGTCGAAGGTGCCCAGGGCGTGGTACTCCTGCAAAACGTCCAGCAGCAGGTCGGTGAGGGCCCGGCCGCCGAACTTGTCGGGGCTGGCGGGCAGGTCCATGGGGCCGTCGTCAAAGGTCATGGCCACCACCCGCTCCCCGGTGCGCACCCGCTCGATGCGGCGGGTGTAGCTCACATGGTGCTTCTCCTCGGGCAGGAATTTTTTCAGGACCTTCTTGCCCGCTTTGCCTGCTTTTACGATGAGAGACATGGCTCCCGTCTCCTTTCTATGGCTTCCGCCCCCGGTCCTCCCAGGCGCACTGGGCGGCAAAGGCCGCCCACTTGAGATAGCGCCGGAAGGGGGCGCGGGTCTTTTTCAGCTTGGTGTATTGGCTCTGGGCCACGCACAGGGCCGGCCCCTCCCGGCCCGCCGGCTGGCCCTGCCCCGCCAGGATGGCGGCCCGGAGGGCCTCCAGGGACCGCGCCTCCACCTCCAGGGTGAGGGTGCCGCCCCCCACCTCCCGGGGGAGGTGGGCGTCGCTCCCCGCGGTGGGGACCAGGCCGGTTTTCTGGGCAAAGGCCGCCGCCTGGGCGTTGGCCTGGGGATTTTTCCGGTTGGCCCGGCTGTTCCACACCTCCACCCCGTCCAGGTCCGCCGCCAGGGGCAGCAGGGCCTCCATGGGCCGGGGCTTCTGAAAGGGATGGGCCAGCACCGCCAGCCCTCCCTGGGCGTGGATGGCCCGGGTGGTCTCCCCCCAGGTGGTGTGGACCATGGACCGGTCCAGGAACAGCCCCAGCAGGTGGCCGTGCTCGGTGGAGAACTCCGCCCCGGGGATCAGGAGCACCCCCTCCACCAGGGTGGGGCCGGTGTAGACCACGTCGTGGTCGCAGATGGCCACCCCGTCCAGCCCCCGGGCCCGGGCCAGGGCGGCGATCTCCTCCACCCCCATGCGCCCGTCGAAGGAGGCTGCGGAGTGGAGGTGGAGATCCAGTGTCAGTTTCATCCCAACCTGCCTTTCAGGCTGTTGCGCAGATAGGCCCGGTAGGCCTGCTTGTCGTCCTTGCGGTACAGGGCCTCGGGCACGGCGAAGAAGTCCGCCACGCCCCCCAGGGCCCGGCGAAGGTCCCCCCGGCGGAGGTAGCCCAACGTGGCCGCCCCGTCGTGGAAGAGGTAGCGCATCTTCACCCCGGTGCGGAAGTCCCCGGGGTCGTAGTCCAACCTCTCCCCTCCCGCCGCCTGGGCGTACCGGAGGGTAAAGGGGGAGCCGCAGCAGGCGGTCATGGGGAAGCTCCCCCACACCCGGGGATTCACCTCCAGGATCTTCCCCCCCTTGAACTCCACCATGGCCATGCCCACAAAGCCGAAGGAGGCCAGCAGGCGGTAGGCCTGGCGGATCATGGTCTCGTCATAAAAGCTCACGCAGCAGGTGGAGGGCCCTCCCGTCACCGGGTATTCCCGGAGGCGCCGGTGGCAGAAGGCGCACACCAGGCGGCCCTCCCGGTCCAGCAGGAGGTTCACCCCTTCCCCGGGGCCCTCCACCTTTTCCTGGACGATGGGCGCCCCGCCGTACTGGGCCATGGTTTCCCAGGCCCGGGCGAAGCTCTTCCGGTCCCCGGCGATGGCGTACCGCTGGGCGGCCTTCAGGCCGAACTTCTCCCCGCACCGGGGCTTCACCACCACGGGGAAGGCCTCCGGGGGGCCGTCGTATTCCCGGGGGACCGGCAGGCCCAGCTCCAGGCAGCGGCGGTGGACGGTCTGCTTGTCGTTGAGGTCCTCCAGCACCGGGGGCCGGGCCGCCAGGAAGTCGGCCAGAGGGGCCAGCTCCCCCTGATGGGCGCTCACCCACCGGAGGGTGTCCGCCCCGGTGGGGAAGAGGACGGGGTGGTCGTACTCCGCCAGCAGGGCGGCCAGGCGGGGGCCGTAGCCCTCCTCCCGGCAGGAGCCCGGGATCCACCGCCCCGCCTGGGCAAACCGGGAGAGAAAGGAGGCCGGGGTCTCCTGGGCCTCCTCCTGGGTCTGGGTGACCACCACCTGGTACCCTGCCTCCCCCAAAGCCCGCACGGCGGCCAGGGAGGCCCGGTATTTTCCGTCTGTGACCACTGCGGTTTTCACGGCATTCTCTCCTTCCCGGGGCCTTTAGCCAAACCCCCGGTCATATTGGTCAAAAATCTCCTTCAGCAGGTAGACGTACCCACTGGCCATGCCCTCCCCCAGGGGACGCACCGGGGGCAGGGCGGTCTCCCGGACGTAGTGGGAGAGGAGGAGATCGAACAGGTCCTCCAAAAAGTCCCCCTGGCACAGGTGGGCCACCCCCACCGACAGGTT
>DXDK01000123.1 GCA_019115545.1 Candidatus Evtepia faecavium | reverse complement strand
ATGGCCAGCAGGGCGGCAACCACCACGATCACCAGCCCCAGGGCCAGGGCGCCTTTGGATTTTGTCATGGGACATCGCTCCTTTTCGCGGTTTTCTGCGGGGAAAACGGGAATGCTGGGGGCCGCTTACTGGGCCAGGAGGAAAACCAGGATCCTCTCCTGGGTGGCCTGGCCGCCGGAGATCTGATAGGTTTTCGTCTCCCCAGCGGGGCCGGCCTGGACCAGCTTGCCCCCCTGGAACTGATAGGACCAGGCCCACGTTTCCTCGTTGGCAAAACGGAGATACACCACGTAGTCCAAGGAGATCTGGTCGTCCTTGGTGAAGGTGCGGGAGTAGCTGGGCTCCTGGAGAAGGGCCAGCAGCTGGCCGAAAGCCTCCTCCCCGGCGGGGATATCCAGGGTGATCTCCTCCCCGCCGGCGGCGGGGGAGAGGGTAGCGGAGACGACCGTCACCTCCTCTGGGGAAAACCCGTCCCCCAGGGCGGCGTCCAGCCCCTTGGGCCGGAGAAAGACCACGGCCAGGACCACCACCACGGCTATGAGCAGGAGCCCCACGGCCCCCTCCGGTTTCATCTTCTTCACGAGCTCAGCCCTTCTCCCGGATGGGCTTGCCGGCGGCCCGGGCGGCCATGGCGGCGGCGATGGTCTCCACCGCCTGGGCGGGGGGGAGGGCCTGCTGGTCCCCGGTGGCCATGTCCTTGATCTTCACCACGCCCTGGGAAATCTCCTCCTCCCCCAGGAAGGCCACGTAGGGGATGTGGAGCTTGTCGGCATAGCTCATCTTGCCCTTGAACTTCTTCTGCTCACTGTACACCTGGGCCCGGACGCCCCCCTGCCGCAGCTGGGTGGCAAAGGCGATGGCCGGGGAGAGGTCCTCGGTCATGGGGAGGATGAGCACGTCGGCAGGGGCGGTGACCAGCTGGTCGTTGAGGTACCCCTGCTCTCCCAGAACGTAGAACAGCCGGGTCAGGCCAATGGAGATGCCCACCCCGGGGAGCTTTTTGTCGGTGTAATACTCCGCCAGGCTGTCGTACCGCCCGCCGGAGCAGATGGAGCCGATCTCCGGGTGGTCCAGCATGACGGTCTCGTAGACGGTGCCGGTGTAGTAGTCCAGCCCCCGGGCGATGGTGAGGTCCACGGCGAAGTGGTCCTCAGGGACGCCGAAGGCGGCCAGGTACTTCACCACAGTGGCCAGCTCCTCCATGCCCTGGTCAAAGGTCTCGTTCCGGCCCCGGTAGCCCTCCAGGGCGGAGAGGACGGCGGCGTTGTCCCCGGTGATGGCGATGAAGTCCAGAATCTCCCCGGCGGCCTGGTCCGACACCCCCTGCTCCAGCAGCAGGGCGCGGACCTTGTCCGGGCCGATCTTGTCCAGCTTGTCCACGGTGCGCATGATGTCCCCGGACTGCTCCGCCAGGCCCTGCATGGCGTAGAACCCGGTGAGGATCTTCCGGTTGTTCACCCGGATGCGGAAGCGCTCCAGCCCCAGGGCGGTAAAGGCCTGGTAGATGATGGCGGGGATCTCCGCCTCGTTGGCGATGTCCAGCTTGCCGTCCCCGATGACGTCGATGTCGCACTGGTAAAACTCCCGGAACCGGCCCCGCTGGGCCCGCTCCCCCCGGTAGACCTTGCCGATCTGGTAGCGGCGGAAGGGGAAGGCCAGCTCGCCGTAGTGGAGGGCCACGTACTTGGCCAGGGGGACGGTGAGGTCAAAGCGCAGGGCCAGGTCGCTGTCCCCCTTGGTGAAGCGGTAGATCTGCTTCTCGGTCTCCCCGCCGCCCTTGGCCAGCAGGATCTCCGCCGACTCGATGACGGGGGTGTCCAGGGGGGTAAAGCCGTAGAGGCTGTAGGTGTGGCGGAGGATCTCCAGCATCCGCTCAAACTGGGTCTGGGGGGCGGGGAGGAGCTCCATAAATCCGGACAGGGTCCGGGGCTTGATACGTTCCATGGGTTCGGTTTCTCCTTTCTGAAGGGGGGCAAAGGCCCAAGAAAAATGCGCCTTCGTCCCTGCATGACACTGGAACGAGGACGCATTTTCACTCTTACATTGCAGTTGGGACCGGCGGGCCGTCTCAGACGGTGACCGGCTTGAGGGAAGGGTTGATGATCTCTCTCCAGTCCAGGTCCCCCCGCTCCAGGCCGTGGATGAGGATCTCCGCTGTGGCGGCGTTGGTGGCGAAAGGAATGTTGTACTGGTCACACATCTGGTTGATGTACTTCACGTCGGCATCCAAGTCGCTGGACTGGGGGTCGGAGAAGAACAGCACCATGTCGATCTCGTTGTAGGCGATGCGGGCGCCGATCTGCTGGCTGCCCCCGTGGGCGTGGGACAGGAAGAGGCGCACGGGCAGGCCGGTGGCCTCCGCCACCAGACGGCCGGTGGTGTTGGTGGCGCAGACGGTGTGCTTGGACAGAACACCGCAGTAGGCGATGCAGAACTGCACCATCAGCTCTTTCTTGTGGTCATGACTCATCAATGCGATATTCATTCTTGGTTCATCCTTTCGCTGGCGGGGCCGGCCACAGCACGGCGGTCCCACGGAGATATTGGGGTGGGAGGAGCATGGATGCGGAAAGGTTCCCCGCGCGTTCCCTTACCACAGCCGCATGAGAGGCACCTGCTGGCCGGTGAGCCGGCGGGCGATGTTCTCAAAGGCCCGGGGGGCGCCCCGGCGGGCGCTCAGGCGGGCCAGCGGCCGGCCCTCGGCGGCGGCCAGGACCACGTTGGGGTCCTCCGGCACCAACCCCAGCAGGGGCAGGCCGGCGGTGTCCATGGCGTCGTCGATGGTGGCCCCTTGCCGCCGAAGCAGCCGGGGCCGGACCCGGTTGACCACCAGGTGGACGGTCTCCAGCTGAGACAGCTGGGCCACCACCCGCTGGGCATCCCGCAGGGAGGAGGGGTCGCTCACCGACACCACGATGGCCCGGTCCGCGCCGCAGACCGCCAGGCGAAAGCCCGGCCCTAAGCCGGCGGGGGAGTCGATGAGGACGTAATCATAACTTTCCCGGGCCTGCTGCAGCAGGGCCCGGAACCCGGCCTCCCCGGGAAAGTCTCCCGGCAGAGTGAGGGGCGCGGTGAGAAGGTACAAGCCGGAAACCGTGGGGTGGGGGGCCGCCGCCCGGGGCAGGTCACACCGGCCGGCGATGACGTCGCTGAAATCCATCAGGGCGGCGTCGGTCATACCCAGGGTAATGTCCAGGTTGCGCAGGCCCACGTCCCCGTCCAGGCAGAGCACTTGCTTTCCCAGCAGAGCCAGGGTGGCCCCCAGCCCGCCGGTGAGGGAAGTCTTTCCCGTGCCGCCCTTTCCGGATGTGATGACAATTACGCTGCCCACAGCCATTCCTCCTGAATCTTCGGCCTCATTGTACCATACGGCCCCGCCTTTTGCAACACTTTTTTGTGCAAAGGCACTAAATTTTTGCTTCCTTGATCTTGGCCCACCGCCGGGGATATGCCTGGGGGGTGGGGCGGGCCTTATAGACCGTGACCACCCGATGCCAGATTTCCGTCTCCGGGAGACGGTAGTCCATGACGAACGGCCGCTCCCCGCCTAAGGTGTGGATGATGTCCTCCGCCGAGGCGATTTCCTCGTCGGTCTTGTTGCTCTTCATGGCCAGGAAGAGGCCCCCGGCCTTCACGAAGGGCAGGCAGAGCTCCGAGAGCACCGGCATGGCGGCCAGGGCCCGGGAGACGGCCACGTCGTACCCCTCCCGGTGGTCCTTCTGCCGGGAGACCTCCTCCGCCCGGCCCTTGATGCAGGCCACGTCGGGGAGGTCCAGTTCCCGGCACAGTTCCGCCAGCCACTCCACCCGCTTGCCCAGGCTGTCCAGGAGGGTGAGGCGGATGGTGGGGTCCAGGATCCGCAGCACCAGGCCGGGGAAACCCGCCCCGGTGCCCACGTCGATGACCTTCTGCCCCCCCAGGGTCTTGGAGGGGAGAAGGGCGGCGCTGTCCAGAAAGTGGAGTTTTACCACCTCCCGGGGGTCCGTGATGGCGGTGAGGTTCATCACCTGGTTTTTTTCCAGCAGGCGGGCACAGTACAGCCCCAGCTTATCCTCTGCCGCCTGGGTCCAGGGGATGGCCAGTTGCTCCAGCCCCCGGCGGAGCAGATCCATCGCTTCCGTGGTCATAACACACCTCTCTCCGTCAGAACATGAGAATCGAACCGGAGGCGAAGGAGTAGGCGTACATAATGGTCAGAAAGACCATGAACGCAATGCCCACCCAGGCCCAGAGCCGGGCCTTGCGGCTGTAGGGTTTGTAAGGCTTCTTCTCCGGTTCCTGGGGGGCGTCCTCCCCCGGCTGGGGGAGGTTCTCCTCCTTGCGCTCTTCTGGTTCCATAACAGCGTCTCCTTACTGCTTCTTCTGCTCCCGCAGCAGGTCGCGGATCTCGGTGAGCAGGACCTCCTCCTTGGAGGGAGCGGGGGGCTCGGCAGCGGCCTCTTCCTCCTGCTTCTTCATGAGGGCGGCGGCAGCGGCTTCCATCTTGTCCTTGGCGGAGTTGATGGCCTTGATCACCAGGAAGACCACCAGGGCCACCAGCAGGAAGTCGATGATGGTGCCGATGAGGGTGCCGATGCCTAGGGTGATGGCCGGGGTGATCTCCACCCCGTTCTCATACACCGCCGGCTGGAGGACGATGTTCAGGGCCGTGGCATCGGTGGAACCGATGAAGTAGCTGATGGCGGGCATCGCCACGTCGTTGACCAGGGAAGTGGTGATCTTCCCGAAGGCAGTTGCGATGATGACACCGACAGCCATGTCGATGACGTTGCCCCGGCTGATAAAGGCTTTGAATTCGCCGATAAAGCCGCGGGCGCGTTTGGTAACGCCGTTGATTTCGTTCATTGTTTCTCTTTTTCCTTTATTTTTAATAAAATCTCTTCCCCCGAAGGGAAAGGGCTGGGGTTACTTCTTTGTGAGCACTTCCATGCCGCCCATGTACTTCTGGAGCACCTCGGGAATCTTCACGCTGCCATCCTTCAATTGGTTTTGCTCCGCCCCAGACGGCAGGCCGCCTGGGGGCCCCAAATGGCATTGGACTTCCTCGGGCGGAATGAATCCGCCCTGCGGCAAGGTTTCCTCCGGAAACCCTTGGTATGGTTCCGCAAAATCAGCGGCTGATGACTTCCATGCCGCCCATGTACTTTTGCAGGACTTCAGGAATTTTGACACTTCCGTCCTTCAGCTGGTTCTGCTCCACCATGGCGGGGAAGATGCGGCTGGTGGCCAGGCCGGACCCGTTGAGGGTGTGGAGGAACTCCGGCTTGCCGGTGGACTCCCGGCGGAAGCGCATGTTGCCCCGGCGGGCCTGGTAATCCCGGGCGTTGGACACGGAGGAGACCTCCTTGTACCCCTGCATGGAGGGGATCTGGATCTCAATGTCGTAGGTCCGGGCCATGGAGGCCGAGCAGTCTCCGGCGGCCAGCTTCACGGTGCGGAAGTGGAAGCCCAGGCCCTTCACCAGGTTCTCCGCCTTGGTGACCAGCTCGTCG
The DNA here is from genome assembly GCA_019115545.1 of Candidatus Evtepia faecavium. Lineage (GTDB taxonomy): Bacteria > Bacillota > Clostridia > Oscillospirales > Oscillospiraceae > Evtepia > Evtepia faecavium. The sequence goes on along the minus strand of DXDK01000123.1, from coordinate 8,789 downwards.
AAGGCGTCGTCGGAGTCCTCGGGGCGGGTGAACTGGAACATCTCTACCTTATTAAACTGATGGCCCCGGACCATGCCCCGCTCCTCGGCCCGGGCGGAGCCCGCCTCCCGGCGGAAGCAGGGGGTGTAGGCGAAGAACTTCTTGGGCAGGTCGGCCTCGGTGAGGATCTCGTCCCGGTACACGCTGGCCAGGGCGGCCTCGGCGGTGGGGAGCATGTAGTGGATCCGGTCGTCGGTGGGGTTCTGGATCTTGTACACCTCATCGGCGAACTTGGGGAACTGGCCGGCGGTCTCCCCGCACTGGTACTCCAGCATGTGGGGGGGCAGGATGAACTCATACCCATCGGCCAGGTGGGTGTCGATGAAGTAGTTCAGCAGGGCCCACTCCAGCCGGGCGCCCAGGCCGGTGTACATCCAGAAACCGGAGCCGGCCAGCTTCACCCCCCGGGTGTAGTCGATGAGGCCCAGGTCGGTGCACAGGTCCACGTGGTGCTTGGGCTCGAAGTCAAACTTGTGGGGCTCGCCGAAGTACCGCAGGGGCTCGTTGTTCTCCTTGCCCCCGGGCTTCAGGTCGTCGTCGGGGAGGTTGGGCAGGGAAAGCATCAGGGTGCGGTACTCCGCCTCCACCCCCCGGAGGGTCTCCTCCTGGGCGGCGATCTGGCTCTTCAGCTCCCCCATCTTCTGAAAGACGGGGGCGGTGTCCTCCCCGGCCTTCTTCAGCTGGGGGATGGTCTTGGAGACCTTGTTCTGCTCGGCCTTCTTCTGCTCCATGTCGTGGATAATGTCCCGGCGCTGCTTGTCCAGCTCCAGGATCCGGTCCACTTCCTGGTCACAGTCCACTTCCTTGGCCCGGAGACCGGCCTTGACCTTCTCCGGGTCCTCCTTGATGCGCTTGATGTCCAGCATGGTATTCACCTCATAGTATGGATAAAGTTCCTGTTTCACGTGAAACAGAAGGGATGGAAAACGGGTTTAGAAGAACATGGCGTAAATGGTGCGGTAGGCGTCCGCCGGGGACTCCGCCCCCTCCACGGAGGATTCCGTGGGCAGGCTCTCCGGCAGGCCGGTCTCCTCAAAGGCCTCCACCAGGGCGATGGCCTCGCTGTAGGACCGGCGGACGGCCCCTTCGATCTGCCGCAGCCATTCCAGGGCCTGGACCTGGCGGTCCTTCTCCTCGGCCTGGCTTTGGAGGTCTTCCGCCGCCTCCTCCTTGCCCTCCAGCTCGTATTGCAGGCGCTGGTTCTCCAGCTGGAGGTCGGTGATCTCCTGGGTGTTGGTGAGGGAGTCGTTGAGGTCCTGGAGGGCCATGTGGTTCCGCTGCTGCATCACAAAGGAGATCAGCAGCAGCAGCACGGCGGCGCAGAACAGGGCGATGAGGTAGACCTTCACCGGCCGGCTCTTGCTGGGTTTCTCCGGCTCCTGCTGGGGCGGCGGGGTCTGAGGGGTTTCCTTGGGGGTCTCTTCGGGGTTCATGGGGCGGCCTCCTTTCCGGGCTTCAGAGCGGCCAGGGCCTGGAGCAGCCGGTTCAGGTCCTCCTGGTCATAGTATTCCAGGGCGATCTTCCCCTTTTTCTTCCCCGGGGTGATGGTCACCCGGCGGCCCAGGCCGGCGGTGAGCTGCCGCTGGGCCTCCTCGTAGTAGAGGCGGAGGGGATCCTCCGCCGGGGTGGGGGCAGGTTTCCGCTGGAGCAGCTGGCGGATGCGGGCCTCGGTCTCCCGGACGGAGTAGCCCCGCTCCACGATCTCCCCGGCGAAGGTGATCTGCACCTCCGCCGTGGGCAGGGCCAGCAGGGCCCGGCCGTGGCCGGCGGAGAGGTTCCCCTGCTCGATGAGCCACTGGACCTCCTGGGGGAGGGCCAGCAGGCGCATGGCGTTGGCCACCGCCGGGCGGGACTTGCTCACCCGCCGGGCGGCCTCCTCCTGGGTCAGGCCATAGTCCTGGATGAGGGTGCGGTAGCCCGCCGCCTCCTCCATGGGGTTCAGGTCCTCCCGCTGGAGGTTCTCGATGAGGCCCAGCTCCATGACCTTCCGGTCGTCGGCCTCGATGATGATGGCGGGGACTTCCTCCAGCCCCGCCTGCCGGGCGGCCCGCCAGCGGCGCTCCCCGGCAATGATCTGGTAGTAGCCCGAGGCCAGCCGGCGCACCGTCAGGGGCTGGAGTATCCCGTGCTGGCGGATGGACTCCGCCAGGTCGGCCAGGGCTTCCTCGTCAAAATGTTTTCTGGGCTGGTTCAGGCCGGGTTCCACCTGGGCGATGGGGAGGTTCACCGACCCCCCTGTCTGGGCCTGGAGGGTGGTGTCCCCCAGCAGGGCGTCCAGCCCGCGTCCTAAGGCCATGGTTATCCTTCCTTTCCTGGCGCCGCCGGGTCAGGGTTTCCCGGGCAGCGGGTTGTGGGCCAGCAGTTCCTCCGTCAGCCGGCGGTAGGCCGCCGCCCCCCGGGAGGAACTGTCATAGGCAGTCACCGGCTTGCCGTGGCTGGGGGCCTCGGAGAGCCGGACGTTTCGGGGGATCACGGTGGCAAAGACCTTGCCGGGGAAGTGGCGCTTGACCTCCTCCGCCACCTGGAGGGAGAGGTTGGTGCGGCCGTCGTACATGGTCAGCAGCAGGCCCTCCAGGTCGATGGCGGGGTTTAAGCGCCCCTTCACGATGCGCACCGTGGACAGCAGGTCGCTGAGCCCCTCCAGGGCGTAGTACTCGCACTGGACCGGCACCAGGACGGTGTCCGCCGCGCACAGGCAGTTGAGGGTGAGCAGTTCCAGGGAGGGGGGGCAGTCGATGAGGATGAAGTCGTACTCCCCCGCCACCGGGGCCAGGGCGTCCTTCAGCTTGTACTCCCGGCGGTCCATGGGGATCATCTCCACCGAGGCCCCGGCCAGGGCCTTGTTGGCGGGGAGGACGTCGCTGTATTTCGTGTGGACGATGGCGTGGTCCACCGGCGCCCCGCTGACCAGCACGTCGTAGATGGTGGGGAACACCGCCCCCTTGTCCACCCCGAAGCCGGAGGTGGCGTTGCCCTGGGGGTCAAAGTCGCACACCAGGACCTTGGCCCCGGCCTCCCGGAGGCAGGCGGCCAGGTTGACGCAGCTGGTGGTCTTCCCCACCCCGCCTTTCTGGTTTACAAAGGCGATGGTTTTCGCCATGGTCCTCCCTCCTTTTCCCCGCGGATGCTTCCTTGTTGTTTTACGGTGCCGGGAAACCTTGACCTTCTGTGGTTCTCCCGGCGGACAAAGTGGCTATGCCGTAGAGTTTTATTATACCGGGAACTGCAAGGTTTTGCAACACAAATTTCCCTGGAATTCCAAGGGATTCCCTTGGGCAGGATGGCGAGACCGCCACAGAAAGAGGGCCGGATGTTTCACGTGAAACATCCGGCCAAGCAGAAAGGATATGCAAGGAAAACTCAGGCCGGGCCGCCACCGCTGGGGCTTTGGCTCCTGGCCTTCGGGATCCGTATGGTAAGCAGGAGGTCCTCCCCCTCCTCCTGGCGGTGGCACTGGGCCGCCACCCCGGCGGAGCGCATCACCGCCAGGCTGTGGTCCAGGCTGTTGAGGAAGAACCGCACGTCCCGGATCAGCAGGGGCGGGCGGGCCTTTTTCCGCTGGACCTGGCTGCGGAGGACCTCCTCCACGTATTGCTCCGTCCGGGCCACGGTCCAGCCCTCCTTCACCACCAGCTCCGCCCCTGTCCGCTGGGCCTGGGGGTCGGGGAGGCGGAGAAGGGCCCGGGCGTGGCGCTCGGTGAAGCCGTGCTTCCGCAGCAGGGCCAGGGCCTCCTGGGGCAGGCGGAGGAGGCGGAGCTTGTTGGCCACCGCCGAGGGGGACTTGCCCACCTTGGCGGCGGCCTCCTCCTGGGACAGGCCATAGACGGAGATCAGCCGCTCCAGGGCCTTGGCCTCCTCCCAGAAATCCAAATCCCGCCGCTGGAGGTTCTCGATGAGGGAGAGCAGGCAGGAGCTCTCCCGGGAGACCTCCAGCACCAGGCAGGGCACCTGCTCCAGGCCGCAGAGGATGGCCGCCCGGAGCCTCCGCTCCCCGGCGATGAGCTCATACCGCCCGCCCCCCTTCCGGCGCACGGAGAGGGGCTGGAGAATGCCGTGGACCCGGATGCTCTCCGCCAGCTCCCGCAGCCCGTCGGGGTCGAAGTATCGCCGGGGCTGGTCGGGGTTGGGGGAGATCACCTCCGGGGAGAGCATGGTCACCCGGGTGGTCTCCAGCAGCCCCCGTCTATACAAAACCGGCATTTCTCTGGCCTCCTTTCCTAAGATCAGCCAGAGTTTACCATTTTTTGGAAGAGAAGTCAGGGGAAAGCTGTCGACGGAACCGGGTTGCCTCCCCTTTTGGGGCAGATCCGGGGATTTCCGGGGGCAGCATCCCTAAAACCAACGCGGCTAAAACAGAGATCCCTGCTCACGCCAAGCTCGGCGGCGGTACAGGAAAGGGGTGCCGCCTTCCACTTCACGAAAGACCCGTTGGAAATGGCTTTGAGAACTGAACCCCAGCAGGGAGGCAATGGCAGCCAGAGAGGTTTCCGTGGTAGCCAGCATTTCCTTGGCCAGCTGTACCCGGGCCCAACGGAGGTAGGCAAACACCGTCTTCCCTGTCTGCTGGTGGAACAGGGTGCAGAAGTATTCCCGGCTCAGGCCAGCTTGGGCGGCCAGCTGCTGTAAGGTGATCTTCTGGTTAAGATGGTCTTCCAGGTAACGGATGGCCCGCTGGATGCGGGGGTCTGACACAGCACGGCCTCTGGGTACCGCCACCTGGCGGCAAAAGGTCCGCTTGGCCTCATCGGCCAGGCGACAAACCTCTGGGACGGCGCGGGATTCCTCAATGTGCTGTAAAAAACGGGCCTCTAGCTGGCCGCAAAGCAAATGATGGGCGCCGCCAGCAATGGCAGCTTGTTTGAGGAGATGGATTAGGATAATCACCAGGTTTTTGGTGTGCCGCAGAATGTCCCCCGCCAGGGGCTCCGCCAGAATTCCCTGGGGCACCTGGGAGATGGCGGCCTCCACCCCTTCCAGATCACCTCGGGTGACACAGGACAGGAGGGTTTGCATATGGGTCTCGTTCTCCGCCAGCCACTGGATGGCGGCCTCGTCGTCCAAGAACTGGAATGACAGGGGGTGGTTCGTGGTATGTCCCATGGACGGCCCTCCTTTTCTCATGAAGATCTTAATATTGTACAATAAATCATAATATTGTGCAATACAGAAGGCATCTTCCAGGGTATGATTATAAAATAAGGTGGGTCACACCATCTGCACGCCATCCACTGCAACAGAAAATGAGGTGAATCCTATGAACAGATTGGAAGGAAAAGTTGTCATCATCACCGGCGCCAGCGGCGGCCTGGGCAAGCAGATGGCCCTCCGCTTTGCCCAGGAAGGCGCTAAGCTGGCCATCTGCGCTCGCCGGGAGAAGAAGCTCCAGGAGACCAAGGACCTCTGCCAGCAGGCTGGAGCACAGGTCTTGGCCATGGTCGCAGACGTATCCCACCACGACGAGCTGAAGGCTTTTGTAGAAAAGACAGCGGAAACCTTTGGCACCATTGACGTGTTGGTCAACAATGCCTCCACCATCAGTGCCCCCCATCCTTTCCTGGAACACACCATCCACGACCTGGAGGAGGCCCTCCACAGCGGCCTCTACGGCACGTGGCAGATGATGCAGCTGTGCTTCCCCTACATGAAGGAGCACGGCGGGTCCATCATTAACTTCGGCTCCATCGGCGGAGTCAGCGGCCTGGAGGGCTTTGCCGCCTACGCCGCAGAGAAGGAGGCCATCCGAGGCCTGTCCCGGGTGGTCGCCAGGGAGTGGGGGCAGTTTGGCATCCGGGTCAACTGCGTTTGTCCCAACGTGATCACCGACCGGTTCGAAGAGGGCATTCACCAGTCCCCCAAGGAAATCCAGGAATACCTCATCGGGAACATGTCCCAGAACGCCATGCACCGGCCGGGGAAAGCCTATGAGGATTTCACGCCCGCGGCACTCTTCCTGGCCTCGGAGGACAGCCGGTGGGTTACCGGTCAGACCCTCCACGTAGAGGGTGGAGCCTGGATCTCCGCCTGAGTTTTCCAGCAGCGCCAGGAAACGCCGCCTGGCGTCTGGCCACAGAAAAAGCCCCTCCGAGCAAAGCTCGGAGGGGCTTTTTTGGAAAGGTCAAAGTCAAAAGAAAACAGGAATCGCTTACCGCTTGTTGGACTTTCTCCAGATGCCCATCTTCTCGGCGGAGGCGATCAGCTCGTCCCGGAACTGGGGGTGGGCGATGGAGATGATCTTCTCAGCGCGCTCCCAGGTGTTCAGGCCCTTGAGGTTGATCATGCCGTACTCGGTGACCAGGTACTGGACGGTGGAGCGGGGGTCGGTGCAGATGGAGCCGGGGGTCAGGGTGGGCACGATGCGGGACTTCAGCTCGCCGTCCTTGCCCTTCATGGAGGAGGACAGGCAGATAAAGGACTTACCGCCGTTGGACAGGTAAGCGCCCATGACGAAGTCCAGCTGGCCGCCGGTACCGGAGATCTGCCGCAGGCCGGCGGACTCGGCGTTCACCTGGCCGAACAGGTCCAGGTCCACGATGTTGTTGATGGAGATGAAGTTGTCCAGCTGGGCGATGACGCGCACGTCGTTGGTGTAATCCACGGGGGCGCCCATGACCTCGGGGTTCATGTTCACGTAGTCATACAGCTTCTTGGTGCCGGCGGCGAAGGCATAGACCTGGCGGCCATAGTCCACGGCCTTGTTCTTGCCGGTGATCTTGCCGGCCTTGGCGATGTCCACGAAGGCGTCCACGTACATCTCGGTGTGCACGCCCAGGTCCTTCAGGTCGGACTCGGCGATCAGGGCGCCCACGGTGTTGGGCATGCCACCGATGCCCAGCTGCAGGCAGGCGCCGTTGGGGATCTCGGGGACGATGAGGTTGGCCACGGTGCGGTCCACATCGGTGGGGGGCACGGAGCCCAGCTCGGGGATGGAGGGGTTGTCGCCTTCCACCACGTAGGTCACGTCGGCGATGTTGATCTCGCTCTTGAACAGGCCATAGACGGGGGGCAGGTTCTTGTTGACCTCCACCACGATGTGCTTGGCGCGGGCGCACATCTCATACAGGTGGGAGGGAGCCAGGGAGAAGGAGAAGTTGCCGTGCTCGTCCATGGGGGGCACCTGGGTGAAGACCACGTCCACGGGGTCCAGGTTCTCGCGATAGAACCGGGGCAGCTCGGAGTAGCGCATGGGGGAGAACCAGCCCATCCCCTTGTTGATGATCTTCCGGTCGATGCCGGAGCAGTGCCAGGAGTGCCAGGCGAAGTGCTCACCGGCGTCGTCGGCCTTGGCGATCTCGGGCATCCACATGGTCACGCCGCCGCGGACCTTCACGTCCTCCAGCTCGTTCTGGCGGGCGGCCAGGGCCTTGTCCAGGGCCACGGGGTGGTTGGTGCACCAGGTATAGTCCACCCAGTCGCCGGACTTAACCAGCTTGGCGGCCTCTTCGGCGGTGGTCAGCTTGCTCTTGTACATTGCCTGAAAATCCATCGTTCTTGTCTCCTTTTCTGAAATAAAAAGAATAAAAAAGAAATGTACCCCTCCCGCTGAACGTCGGGAAGAGCACCCCCATCCCCAGTGCGGGCCAGGGCGGGGGGGTGAATTGATCAGCTACAAGTTTAGCCAGAAGGGGTCAAAAAGTCAAGCAAAATTTTGCATTTTTCCTGCTTTCCTCCTGCATTTTTCCCGGCGCCGGGCCGGGCTGTCACATCCGCTAAAAAACTTGATTTTTTCGCCGGGCTTTTCCGTGATTTTTTTGTGATTCTTTCCCTCTTGCCAGGCCGGGTGCCAGGCAGTAGAATGGAACCTAGAAACCCATCCGTGAAAAGGAGGCATCTTGCATGGAAGCATTGAAGGAACGGATCCGAAAGGAAGGCAAGATCCGGGGGAACAACGAGGTGCTGAAAGTGGACAGTTTCCTCAACCACCAGATGGACGTGGCCTTCCTCCAGGAGATCGGCCAGGCCTTCCGCCGGCGGTTTGACGGCTGCCCGGTGGACCGGATCCTCACCATCGAGGCCTCGGGGATCGCCATCGCCTGCCTGGCCGCCCCGGCCTTCGGGAACGTCCCCGTGGTCTTTGCCAAGAAGAACCGCACCAAGAACATCGCCGGGGATGTGTACATCAGCCAGGTGGAGTCCTTCACCCAGGACCGGCGGCCCTATAATATCTTTGTGTCCAAGGAGTTCCTCCACCCCGGGGAAAAGGTCCTCCTCCTGGACGACTTCCTGGCCAACGGCAGCGCCCTCCAGGCCCTCACCGACCTGGTCCGCCAGGCCGGCGCGGAAGTGGTGGGGGCCGGCGTTGTCATCGAGAAGGCCTTCCAGCCCGGCGGCCAGCGCCTCCGGGCAGACGGGGTCCGGGTGGAGGCCCTGGCCCGGATCCAGAGCATGACCGAGGAGACTGGGGTGGTCTTCTGCGAAGACTGAGGGGGACGTGCCGGCAGGGCCGACCAGCGCAGGGGCTGACCTGCCACGTAGGGCCGGGGGCCATGCCGGTATCGGTACGCTGTACCGTTGAGTCCATCGCAGGTTAAACCCTGCCACGTGGGGCCGGGGGCCCGACCCCCGGTGGTACGTACCCTACGGGTGGTCAGGGCTTTTACCGCCCTCGGGGCGCAGCGCCCCGGGGGGATGCCTGCCGGCGGCCTCCATTTCTCCTGTGAGAAATGGAGGAAAGAACACCAGAGGGGAGAGGTTCTCCCCTCTGGACTCCCCACTCTAGTGGGGAATACCCTGTAGGTTTTCGTTCTTGTTTC
>DXDK01000122.1 GCA_019115545.1 Candidatus Evtepia faecavium | reverse complement strand
AGAATAATATCAGCGCTTGGAGAACTGGGGAGCGCGACGAGCGGCTTTCAGGCCGTACTTCTTTCTCTCCTTCATTCTGGGGTCGCGGGTGAGGAAGCCGGCGGCCTTCAGGACGGGGCGGAGCTCGGCGTTCATCTCCAGCAGGGCGCGGCTGATGCCGTGGCGGATGGCGCCGGCCTGGCCGGTGACGCCGCCGCCGGTGACGGTGGCCACGATGTCCACCTTACCCAGGGTGTCGGTGGCGTCCAGGGGCTGGCGAACGATGAGCTTCAGGGTCTCCAGGCCGAAGTAGTCGTCGATATCACGGCCGTTGATGGTGATGGTGCCGGTGCCGTTGGGGAACACACGCACCCGGGCCACGGAGGACTTCCGGCGGCCGGTGCCGTAGTGGTAAGGCTTCTTGCTCTTATACATGTTCTTCGCTCCTCCTTATTCTGCGGCCCACAGTTCGGGCTTCTGGGCGGCGTGGATGTGCTCGGGGCCGCGGAAAATCTTCAGCCGGGTCAGGGAATCCTTGGTGATGATGTTCCGGGGCAGCATGCCGCGCACCGCCAGGCGCATGGCCAGCTCGGGCTTGTCCTGCATGAGCTTGCGGTACTGGGTCTCCTTCAGGCCGCCCACCCAGCCGGAGTGGGTGCGGTAGTACTTCTGGTCCAGCTTCTTGCCGGTGAGGACCGCCTTCTCGGCGTTGATCACGATGACGAAATCGCCGCAGTCGGCGTGGGGGGTGTATTCGGGCTTGTGCTTGCCCCGGAGCAGGGTGGCTGCCACGGCAGCGGTTTTCCCGAGGGGCTTGCCAGCGGCGTCAAGGATATACCACTTGCGCACGATGTTGCCCTTGTTTGCCATAAAAGTGGACATAGGGTCGAACCTCCAATTCTGTATTGCTTCCTTTTTTCCTGGTATGGTAGGCAGGCCGGTGGCTTCTCCCGCTTTACAAAGGGAACCCTTCTCCCTTATAATGCTGGAGAAACCACAGGCCGGGATTTTGAGCAGGCTACATTATAATACGCCGGAAGGACCCTGTCAACGGTTTTTCCGGATTTTTTAATTTTCGCCGGGGAGAACTCCCGTATGCTCTCTTATTCTCCCCTATTCTCTCGAAATCTCCCATCCCAATTTCATTTTTTGCACGCAAGGAGTGTACCCGTTATGCAGAAGATCCTCAGCCTTCTCCGCCGGTGCGTGGCGGATTACCAGATGATCGCCCCCGGAGAGCGGGTGGCGGTGGGGGTGTCCGGGGGGAAGGACTCCCTCCTCCTCCTGGCCGGGCTGGCCCGGCTGGCCAGGTTCTACCCCGGGGGCTTCTCCGTGGAGGCCTTCACCGTGGACATGGGCACCCCGGGGCTGGACCTGTCCCCGGTGGCCGACTGGTGCCGGGAGGAGGGCATCCCCTTCCACCGGATCCCCACCCAGATGTACCACGTGATCTTCGAGACCCGGCAGGAGAAAAACCCCTGCGCCCTGTGCGCCAAGATGCGCCGGGGCTCCCTCCACACCGCCCTGCGGGAGGCGGGCATCCGCAAGGTGGCCCTGGGCCACCACTACGACGACGCGGTGGAGACCTTCTTCCTGTCCCTGTTCTACGAGGGGCGGCTGTCCTGCTTCCGCCCGGTGACCTACCTGGACCGGATGGACATCACCCAGATCCGCCCCCTGCTCTACGTCAGCGAGGCCATGGTCCGGGAGGCCGCCCAGCGGCTCCAGCTGCCGGTGGTCCACAACCCCTGCCCCGCCGACGGGGCCACCAAGCGCCAGGAGGTGAAGGACCTCATCGCCGGCCTGGAGGGGCAGTATCCCAAACTGAAGGAGTACACCTTCGCCGCCATGCAGCGCCTGCCCCTGCCGGGGTGGGAGGTGGCGGAGGGGCTGCGGCGGCGGCCGAGGACGGAGTGAGGGGGCCCGCTTTCCTTTTGCTCCAATTTCTGCTATGCTATCCCTAGAAACCCAAAAGGGAGGGTCTGCCCATGTCCACGCCCCGCGAGCCCCTGGGCGAGGCAGCGTTCAGCCAACTCTTTCATGCCTATCATAAGCCCGTGTTTCTCTATCTCCGCGCCCTGCTGACCCGGCGCGGCCACCCGCCGGACCCCCACCTGGTGGAGGACCTGACCCAGGAGGCCTTCACCGTCCTCTGGGAAAAGCAGGAGAGCTTCCTGGCCAGCCCCAACCCCATCGGCTGGCTGTACGTCACTGCTGCCAATTTGGCCCGGAACCACCTGCGCACCCAGCAGCGGTGGGCCGGCCTGCTGGCCCAGGTGGAGCCGGAAACCCTGGAAAACCTCCCCCACCCCCGCCCCCAGGGGGAAACCCTGCTGGAACTGGAGGGCGTGGTGGAGCCAGAGGAACTGGACCTGCTCCGCCGGGTCTACCTGGAGGGGTGCAGCTACCAGGAGCTGGCCCAGGAACTGGGGGTCAAGCCAAACACCCTGGCCTCCCGGGTGAGCCGGATCAAGGCCAAGTTCCGAAAAAATTTCCCGGAATCGGAAAAATTTTTACAGGATGGGTGCAAGGAATCCCGCCCCCCAGGACATAAGAAAGGTAGAGGAGGTTTTCAGCCATGAACAATCCCAAAAATACGCTGGGGAAATACCCTTGGTTGGAACAGCTGTCTACCCAGGCACTGGAGGACCTGCTCCGGCAGGATTTTGCCGCCGGAGAGGGCCATTCCGACCCCGACTTTGTGGCCGCCATTCTGGAGGTGATCGCCCAGCGGACCCCCGACGAGGCCCTGCCGGTGGACACAGACGCCGCCTGGGCCAGCCTGCGGGCCCGCACCCTGGACAAACCCCACGACCCGGCCCCCACCGAGGAGGAGCCCAAGGTGGAACCCTTCCCCACCCCCAAGCGCCGGCGGCCCCGGCGGCCCTGGGTGGTGGCGGCGGTGGTGTGCCTGTTGGTCTGCCTGCTGGCCGTGCCGGTGCAGGGGCAGAGTTTGCTGGAGTCCCTGGTCTCCTGGACCGGGAGCACCTTTACCTTCCTGCCCCAGGAGGACACCGGCGAGGAACCCGCCAACCTCCCCTCCCTGGCCGATCCGTCCTTCTCTGCGCGAGAGGAATTTTCGGATGACGAGATCTACAGCAAGGTGGTCTATCAGCAGGTGGAGGAGGCTGTGGCCGACCTCACCGACCGACCGGTGCTGCCCACCTGGTACCCAGAGGGAAGCCTGCTGACCCGGGTGGAGGAGAATCCCATGGATGATGGGTATATGCTTTTGGCCGCCTTTTCTCTGAACGGGGAGGAATTTCATATTTGTGTCACCGCCTATAACTCCGAGGAAGAAATGGACACTGCCAATTATGAAAAGAACGAAGGTAGCCCGGAGGAGTATTATGTCAACGGGATCCCCCACTACATCATGGGGAACATGGCACGCAACGTTGCCATTTGGAGAAACGGAACCGTCGAGTGCAGCATCCAGGGCTTCCTGACGGTGGACCAACTGAAGCAAATGATCGACTCAATTTACGCATAGGAGGCGCAGCAATTTTATGAAACACGTTGGAAAACGAACCCTCGCTCTCTTTCTCTGTTTGACCTTTGTGTTGACAGAACCTGTCCATTTGTCAGAACATCTGCGGAGTACGGAAAGGAGGTCCCTCCCATGAAAAAGAAAGGCAAAATCATCCTCACCGTCGTCCTGGTTCTGGCCATTGCCGCGGTGGTGGCCGCCGTGGCCGCCTTCCGCCCCCAGCCGGTGTTGGACCCGTCGGGCACCTACGAGGTGCAGCGGGTAAACTACTGGCTGGAGGGGCCCAACCTGGAATGGGAGGGCTACCTGCACACCATGCCCACCCCAGAGCAGGCCCAGGAGATTCTGGCCCTGCTGGAGGGGTATGAGAAACAGCTCTCCACCGACCGGCTGCCGCAGCGGCTGTTCCTGAACATCCTGCCGGCCCAGTTCCAGTCCA
>DXDK01000121.1 GCA_019115545.1 Candidatus Evtepia faecavium | reverse complement strand
CCAGGCGGGAGGTCTTGGGCAGGAAGGGGTGGTCGGCCAGCATGTTCTCAAAGAAGGCGCCGGGGTGGGTGGCCAGAATGGTGTACTCATCAAAGCCGCCCACCTTCATCACCTTCTCGGTGAGGGCCTGGGCCATGACGTAGATCTCCCCGTTGGGGGCCTGGACCAGGGCATAGATCTCGTCGGGGTGCAGGGCGATGGCCAGGTTCCCCGGCAGGGTCCAGATGGTGGTGGTCCAGATGACGAAGAAGAGCTTGCTCTTGTCAACGTCCCCCAGCTTGCCCAGGTCGTCGTGGAGGGGGAACTTCACGAAGGCGGTGGTGCAGGGGTCGTCCTGGTACTCGATCTCCGCCTCGGCCAGGGCGGTCTCGTCGTGGGGGCACCAGTAGACGGGCTTGAGGCCCTTGTAGATGTACCCCCGCTTATACATGGCCCCAAAGACCTTCACCTCTTCCGCCTCGAAGGAGGGGTTCATGGTGAGGTAGGGGTGCGCCCAGTCCCCCAGGGCCCCCAGGCGCTGGAAGCCCTCGCTCTGCACGTCCACATAGTGCTGGGCAAACTCGTGGCAGGCCGAGCGGAACTCGGTGACAGGCATGGTCTTGCGGTTGAGCTTATTCTGCTTGATGATGGCCGACTCGATGGGCATGCCGTGGTTGTCCCACCCGGGGACATAGGGGGTGCAGTACCCCCGCATGGCGTGGGAGCGGACGATGATGTCCTTGATGGACTTGTTCAGGGCGTGGCCCATGTGGAGGTTGCCGTTGGAGAAGGGGGGGCCGTCGTGGAGGGAGAAGCGGGGCTTGCCGGCGTTCTTCTTCAGCAGCTCCCCGTAGACGTCCAGCTTCTTCCAGCGCTGGAGCATCTCCGGCTCCCGCTTGGGCAGGCCCGCCCGCATGGGGAAGTCGGTCTTGGGCAGGTTGATGGTGGCGTTGTAATCCTGAGGCATGGTTGACTGTTCACTCCTTAGCATGAAAACCCCCGGAGCGGGGGCGCTCTTTTTTCTCTGGAAACGACACAACGGAACCTGCCCGGAAATCCGGCCAGGTCCCGTGTGGTGTCAGTGGTTATTCGATCTCATAGTCCTTGCCGAACTGGATCTGGTCGAAGCTCCGGGTGTCCCCCAGGTCGGCGCTGGGGGCGGGGGCTTCGGCCTCGGGCTCGAAGATCTTGGCCATGGAGGCCTCGATATCCTGGGCCACCTCCTCCTGCTGTTCCGGGGGAACGGTGACCACGGCCTCCTCCGCCTTGGGGGCGGCCTTGTCCCCGGCGGGCTGGGCCGGGGCGGCCTGCTCCTGGGGCTTGTCCTCCCCCTGGGGGGCGGTGAGGTTGGAGAGGCTGCCGATGTACTGGATCTCCTTGGTATACAGCTCCTTGAGCTGGGCAATGTAGGCGGTGGTGGCGGTGCGGGCGGCCTCCAAGCGGGTCTGCTCGTTGGCCAGCTCCTGGCGGACCCCTTCTAACTGGTCCCGGATGGCCTGCTCCTCCTGCTCCAGCTGGGCGCGGACGGCCTGGCTGCGCTCCTCCGCGGCGGAGACTGCCTGGTCGATGGCGGCCTGTTTCTTGGCCTCGCCCTCTTTCACCATGGCGTCGGCCATCTTCTGGGCGGAGTGGAGGGTCATCCGCATGGCGTCCTCGGTGGCGCGGTATTCCTCTACCTTCTCCACCAGGACCTTCATCTTGCTCTTCAGGGAGGCGTTCTCCTGGTACAGGGTGCGGTAATCCTCGATCAGGCTGTCCAAAAAGGTGTCCACCTGCAGCATATTATAGCCGCCAAAGGAGGCCTTGGGAAACACATGAGATTCCGCTTCCTGGGGTGTTAACATGATCGATCACTCCTATCCCATTTCTCTTCCGGCCGGCCCGGGTCAGACGTACAGGCCGTTGTTCTCTAACTCGTCGATGAGGTCGCCCATGATGTCCACGTTATAGGGCGTTACGATGTAGGTCTGGAGGGCGACCTTCTTGATCTTCCCCTCCTGGGCATAGGCCACGCCGGACAGGAAGTCCAGCAGGCGCCGGGCCACGTCCTTCTGGGTCTTCTCCAGGTTGAGCACCACCGTGCGCTTGTCCCGCAGGTGGTCGGCGATCTCAGAGGCGTTCTCGTACCGGTCGGGCTTCACCAGCACCACCTGCAGCTGGGTGGTGGCGTGGATGTTCACCACCTTGCCGCCGGTGCTGCGGCGGGGCGGCTCCTGGTACTCCCGTTCCCGGCGGCGGGGCTCCTCCCGCTCCCGGGAAGCGGCGGTCTGCTTGCGCTCCTCGGGCTCGTCGTCGTCCTCGTCTTCGTACACGTCCTCGTCTTCGTCGTAATCGTCTTCCATTTCGTCCTCGTAGGGATGGGTGAGGCGCTTGAGTTCATCTAAGAATCCCATGGTTTTGGTAACCCCCTATAGATTATAAGAATAGCGCGGGAAAAGCAGCCTTATCCCTGGGGGTGCCAGGGGGGACGGGCCCCAAACAGCGCCGTGCCCACTCGCACCATGGTGGATCCATTGGCGATGGCCAGCGGGTAATCCCCGCTCATCCCCATGGAAAGGCAGTCAATATTAGGGTTATTATCCCCTAATTTCTCCTTCATGTCAACAAAAAGCTGATAAGTTTCTTGGAAAAATCCCTGATTTTCTTCTTCTGTGGCGGTGGCAGGGGGAATACTCATCAATCCCCGCAGCCGCAGGTGGGGGCACTGGGCGGCGTGGCGGGCCAAATCCAGCAGATCCTGGCGCTGCACGCCCCCCTTGCTCTCCTCGTCCCCGATGTTCACTTCCAGCAGGATGTCCTGGGTGACCCCCACTTTGGCCGCCTGCTTTTCCACGGCGTCCATGAGGCGGATGGAGTCGATGGACTCGATCATGTCCACCTTGCCCACCACGAACTTCACCTTGTTGGTCTGCAGGTGCCCGATGAAGTGGACCCGGGCCCCGGCGTAGGCGTCGTCCTCCAGGTGGGCGGTGAGCTCCTGCACCCGGTTCTCCCCGCAGATGGTGATGCCGGCGCGGATGGCGTTGCGGATGGTGTCGGAGGTCTGCACCTTGGTGGCGGCCACCAGGGTGATCTCCCCCGGGTCCCGGCCGGCGTCCAGGGCGGCCTGGCGCATGCGCTCCCGCACGGCGGCCACGTTGGCGGCGATGGTCTCGTAACTCTTGGTCTCTGTCATATCAGCGTACCACCTTTCCATCAGTTAATTCCTCGGAAGCTAAAACGATTTCGTCTCCCGCGCGAAGGATTCTGTCGTCTTCCTCGTTGATGGGGTCGGCCTGGACCAGATAGCTGTCCTCATTCTCCGCCAGCACTTCCACCGGCCGGAAATAAGCCTTCTGGGCCAGCACCACATAGACCCCCGTCTCCCCGTCCTCGTTCACCCGCAGGGCCTCCTTGGGCACCCGGATGCCCTCGTCGCTCTGGAAGATCACCCGGCCGCTCTCCTGGCGGAGGTCCTCGGCCTTGTTGTCGTTCTGGGAGGAGCGCAGCACCACCACCATCTCGCCGTTCTGGATCTCTCCCACGGAGTAGACGGTCATGGGCAGGGTCTGGGAGATGGCGTCGAAAAACACGTCCACCCTGTCGCCGGCTTCAAACTGGCCGGCGGTCTCCCCGGGAACGGTGACGGCATAGTACCAAACGGAGTCGGTGACCAGTTTCCCCAGGACATTCTCCCCCGAGGCGGGGGTGAGCTGGGAAAAGGCGGCCAAGTCCTTGGGCCCCAGGCCCTCCAGCTTGTCCGGGGTGAGCAGGTCCTCGTACCCGTCCACATAGGAGGAGAACAGGCCCGACTCCGCCGCCAGGATGGCAGTGGCCCCCTCCTGGCTGTTCTGGAGGGAGTTGTACTCCTCCTCCAGCTGGGCGGCGGCCTGGGTCATGGCGGCGTTGGCCTCGGAGGAGAGGAGGTACTCCCGGCGCAGGGTGTACTTGCGATAATTCTCCGCCTGCTCCTCCAGGCCGCTGTAATCCCCGGAGGAGGCGGCCACCCGCAGGGAGGTCATGGTGTCCTGGATCAGCGTGTCCAGGGCCGTGCCCGAGGGGGACTGCTCATAGGTGGCGTACTGCAGGGCGGTCAGGCCGCTCTGCACCCGGAGGTATTCCTCCTGGGTCTGGATGTCGGACTCGCTCTGATAGACCATGGCGATCTCCTGGCCTTTGCCGACCTTTTCCCCCTGGTTGCGCAGCAGCTGGACCACCCCCGACGCGCTGGGCACGGTCTGCTCCGACCGCACCACCCAGCCGGTGGTGGAGACGTTGGTCTCCATGGTGTCGGTGTAGGCCACCGTGAACTGGTAGGGGTTGCGCAGCCCCGCCCAGGCGGAGGCGATGAGATAGACCACGATGAGCACGATGACAAGGGGCATGATGAGCTTGGAAAAGACGGAGTCTTGAGATGGGTTCATGGAAGGATCCTTTCTTTCCCTGGTCTGGGCGCCCCTCGCCGGAGGGGGCCTGGGTTACAGCGCAGGTTCCTCCTCCCAGGACAGCGGCCGCTCGGGGACCACGGTGGAGATGGCGTGCTTGTACACCATCTGCTGCTTGCCTTCGCTGTAGATGACCACCACGAAGGAATCAAAGCCCCGGATCTCCCCCCGGATCTGGAAGCCGTTGATCAAAAAAACGGTGGCTCCCATCCGGCTGCGGCGCAGTTTGGACAGGAGCAGGTCCTGTAAGTTGCGCTTTCTGGGTTGTACTGCGATCTGTGTCTGTTGCATAATGACGCACTCCTTTGTGTTTTGGTGCGTCTATGGTAATCCTTTTTCCCGGAGATAATCGGTCGAATCCTGGATGACGCTGGAAAAGTCTTGCTCCTTTTCCAGGAGGATCCATTTGGTGCCGGGGTCCCGGCGGAACCAGGAGAGCTGCCGCTTGGCGTACTGCCGGGAGCGGCGCTTGACCTCCTCGATGGCCGCCGCCACGTCCCCCCCTTGGGTGAGGGCCCGGGCCAGCTCCTTGTAGCCGATGGCCTGCATGGCGGTGCCGGTGAGGGGCACCCCGGCGGCCAGAAGGCCCCGGACCTCCTCCACCAGGCCCCGGGCCACCATCTGGTCCACCCGCTGGTCGATGCGGTCATAGAGGGCCTGCCGGTCCCGGTAGGTCAGGGCGATGGCCACCTTTTCGTAGCGGGGTGGGCGCTGGCGGCTCTCCCGGTCGTGCTGGGAGATGGTCTTGCCGGTGGCCTGCCACACCTCCAGGGCCCGGAGGATGCGCTTCTCGTCGTGGGGGTGGAGGCGGGCCGCCGTCTCGGGGTCCACCTCCTCCAGCGCCCGCCAGAGGGCGTCCAGCCCCTCCGCCCGGGCCCGGGCCTGAAGGGCCTGGCGCAGGCCGCTGTCCGGCTGGAAGCCGGCATAGTTCTCCCCCCGGCACAGGCCGTCGATGTACAGCCCCGTGCCCCCCACCAGGATGGGCCGCTTCCCCCGGCGGAGGATGTCCTCCACACAGCCGGTGGCCTCCTGGACATAGCGGGCCACGCTGTAGTTCTCCCGGGGGTCCACCGTCCCCACCATGTGGTGGGGGACGCCGGCCATCTCCTCGGCGGTGGGCCGGGCGGTGCCGATGGCCATGTCCCGGTAGACCTGCATGGAGTCGGCGGAGACCACCTCCCCATCCAGCCGCTGGGCCAGGGCCACCCCCAGCCGGGTCTTCCCCGTGGCGGTGGGGCCGCAGATCACAATCAGTTTTTCTGGCATAGGTCACCGCCTTTAGGGGGAAAAGAATTTTGGGAGGGGCAGGGGAGGCAAAGCAGAGAACGCTCTACAAGTATTTATTGTACCACGTTTTCCTCCCCGTGTCCATGAACGAACGGTGAACTAACTGCGCTTAAACTGCCGCTCCAGCTGGGCCCGGGTCATGGTGATGGCCACCGGCCTGCCGTGGGGGCAGTACTTCACCTGGCCGGACAGCACCGCCTGGGCCACCACCAGCAGCTCCTGGCGGGAGTTCTTCTGCCCCCCCTTCACCGCGGCCTTGCAGGCCATGGTGTGGAGCAGGGCGTCCCGGGCGGCCTGGGGGTCCGCCCCCGCTCCGGTGAGGAGCTGGCCGGCGATCTCCTCCAAGGTGGGGGCCACCTGGCCGGGCTCCAGATAGTCGGGGATCTCCCGCACCACCAGGGCCCCCCCGCCGAAGGGCTCGCAGGCAAAGCCGAACTGGGCCAGCAGGGGCAGGTGGTCCAGCAGGGCCTCCCCCTCCTCCGGGGGCGGGGTGAAGACCACCGGCTCCAGCAGGGCCTGAGCCATGGGCTGGTACCCCGCGGCCTTCATCCGGTCAAAGTGCATCCGCTCATGGGCGGCGTGCTTGTCGATGAGGTAGATCTCCTCCCCCTGCTCCACGATGAGGTAGGTCTGCAGCACCTCCCCCGCCAGGCGCCAGGGGGCCGCCGCCGGGGCGGGCTGGGGAGGGGGTTCCTCCGCCGGCCCGGAAGGCGCCGGGGGGATCTCCAAGGCCACCTGTTCCAGGGGCTCGGGGGGTGTACGGGAAGGTGTACGTTCCGCCGGTTCCGGCTTGTTCCCCGGTTTTTCAACATTTTCCACCGGTTTATCCACATTTTTTCCCAAATCGGTGGATTCTTTCCGGAATTCGGGGGAAATCCCGGTGGACAACGGGGTCCGGGGGGTGTACGCCGGGGGGGACGCCGGGGCCGTCTCCCGGGCCACCGGCCGCAGGAGCACGGCGGCGGCCGGGTCCCGCAGGACGGCGCCGCCCCCGGTCTGGGCGGGCGGTTTGGCCGCCGGCGCCGGGTCGGGGGAGGCGAAGGTCATGGTGGGGTGCCGGTCCTCCCCGTTTAAGGCGGAGAGAATGGCATAGTACACCCCGTCAAAGACCTTCCGCTCATAGAGGAACTTCACCTCTGTCTTGGCCGGGTGGACGTTTACGTCCACGGCGTTGGCCTTCACCTGGAGCTGGAGGACGCAGCCGGGGAACTTCCCCACCATCTTCTGGTTCTCATAGGCCCGCTCCAGGGCGGCGGTGAGGAGCTTGGACTTGATGTACCGGCCGTTGACGAAGAAGTGCTGATAGGTCCGGTTCCCCCGGCAGCAGGCGGGGAGGGTGATGTATCCCGTAACGCTTACGTCCTCCCCCTCCCCCTGGACGGGGGTGTACCCCAGGGCCAGGTCCCGGCCCAGGACGGCGTAGAGGGCGGAGGACAGCTTCCCGTCCCCGGGGGTGAGGAGCTCCTGCTTCCCGTCCCGGAGGAACTTCAGCGCCACCTCCGGGTGGGAGAGGGCCAGCTTCTGCACCAGGGCAAAGACCGCCGCCCCCTCGGCGGCGTCCCGCTTCATGAACTTCAGCCGGGCGGGGGTGTTGTAGAAGAGGTCCCGCACCACCAGGGTGGTGCCCAGGGGGCAGCCGGCGGGCTCCTCAGAGAGGACCTCGCCCCCCTCCACGGTGAGGGCGGTGCCCAGGTCCTCCTGGGCGGTGCGGGTGAGCAGCTCCACCCGGGCCACGGCGGCGATGGCCGCCAGGGCCTCCCCCCGGAAACCCAGGGTGCCGATGGCCGCCAGGTCCTGGGGGGTGCGGAGCTTGCTGGTGGCGTGGCGGAGGAAGGCCGTCCGGCACTGGCCGGCGGGGATGCCCCGGCCGTTGTCCGTGACCCGGACCATGGCCATGCCGCCCCGCTGGATCTCCACGGTGACGGCCCGGGCCCCGGCGTCCACGGCGTTCTCCACCAGTTCCTTCACCACCGAGGCCGGGCGCTCCACCACCTCCCCGGCGGCAATGAGGTCGGCCACATGGGGGGAGAGGACCTGGATCTCCGGCTGTCTCGTGATAGGTTCCAAGGTTGTCACCTCCGATAGTACGTACCCTACGGGTGGTTGGGGCTTTTACCCGCCTCGGGGCGCAGCGCCCCGGGGGGTGCCTGCCGGCGGCCTCCATTTCTCATGTGAGAAATGGAGGAAAGAACACCAGGGGCTGCGCCCCTGGACCCCGTTTTTCAAGGCCGCTCGCTGCTCGCTCGCTCTGTTTTGGGGATAGAGACGCAGCGGGACGGCAGTGCTTTTGATTGCAACCCATGTACGTGCCCTGATTTGGGGACTTTCTTTTGGGAGATTTTCTATGGCTGGATTTTTTACAGAGCAATATACAGCAAAAAATATTTTCTCCGAAAATGCGTATCCAAATCTGGTCTGGTGTACATGAGCCAGAAAGAGACCGTGGCAGAGGGCACGCAACCCAAAAGATGGAGCGAGCCCCAGCGAGCGGTTTTATACGATCCGGGTCCAGGGCGAAGCCCTGGGACTCTTTGCGTCCGGGCTTTCTCATAGAGAAAGCCTGGATCCCCGCCCCGGATAGGGGCGGGGGACCACGCCGCAGGGTTCACCCTGCGCTGGTCCAATCGGCAGGGCCTGCCGATACCAACAGGGCCCCCCGGCCCCACGTGGCAGGGAAGCTCCTCAGATCTTCCCCTTCAGCTCATAGAGCAGATTCATCGCCTGAATGGGCGTCAAGCTCTCCACCGTGGTGCTGCGGAGGATGTCCAGGACCTCCTCCTCCCCCAGGGCGGTGAGGGAGACCTGTTTGGCCTCCCGGGCTGCGGGGCGCTTGGGGGCGGCTTCCTGATTCTCCAGTTCCTGGAGAATCTCCCGGGCCCGGCGGATGAGTTTGGGGGGCAGCCCCGCCAGGCCGGCCACCTCGATGCCGTAGCTCTGGTCGGCCCCGCCGGGGACGATTTTTCGCAGGAAGATGATCTCGTCCTTCTTCTTCCGGGCGGCGATGTTGAAGTTCTTCACCCCGGGCAGCTGGCCCTCCAGCACGGTGAGCTCGTGGTAGTGGGTGGCGAAGAGGGTCTTGGCCCCCAGGCGGCGGGGGTTGGCGCACCACTCCAGCACCGCCCGGGCGATGGCCATGCCGTCGTAGGTGGAGGTCCCCCGGCCGATCTCGTCCAGGATCAGCAGGCTCCGGGGGGTGGCGTGGCGGAGCAGTTCCGCCACCTCGGTCATCTCCACCATGAAGGTGGACTGGCCCCCCGCCAGGTCGTCGGAGGCTCCGATGCGGGTGAAGATCCGGTCCACCACCCCGATGTGGGCGGTGCGGGCGGGGACGAAGGAGCCCATCTGGGCCAGGATGACCATCAGGGCCACCTGGCGCATGTAGGTGGATTTGCCCGCCATGTTGGGCCCGGTGAGGATGGCCGCCCGGTGGTCCTTGCAGTCCATGTAGGTGTCGTTGGGGACGAAGAGGCTGTCCTTCAGCATCTTCTCCACCACCGGGTGGCGGCCCTCGGTGATCTCCAGTTTGTCCGAGTTGTCCACCCGGGGCATGCAGTAGTCGTTCTCCGCCGCCACGGCAGCGAAGGAGGCCAGCACGTCTGCCTGGGCCACGGCGGCGGCGATCTCCTGCACCCGGGGGGCCTGGGCGGCGGCCTGGTCCCGGATCTGGCAGAACAGCTGGTACTCCAGGGCCACCACCCGGTCCTGGGCGGAGAGGATGGTGTGCTCCATGTCCTTGAGTTCCTGGGTGATGTAGCGCTCGCAGTTGACCAGGGTCTGCTTGCGGATGTAGTGCTCCGGTACCTGGTCGTAGTAGGACTTGGAGACCTCGATGTAGTAGCCAAAGACCTTGTTGAAGCCCACCTTCAGGGACTTGATCCCCGTCTTCTCCTTCTCGGCGGCCTCCAGCTTGGCGATAACCCCCTTGGTGTCGGTGAGCAGTTCCCGCAGCTGGTCCACGTCGGGGTGGTAGCCGGGGCGGATGAGACCGCCCTCCCGGACGGAGAAGGGGGGCTCGTCCACGATGCCCCGGGCGATGAGGTCGGTGAGCGCCGGCAGGCCCTCCAGGCCCCCCCGGACCTTGGCCAGGAGGGAAGGGCTCTTCCCCGGAAGATGGTTCTGCAGCAGGGGGAGTCTCTCCAAGCCGGCGGCCAGGGCCACCAGATCCCGGGCCCCGGCAGTGCCGTAGACGATGCGGGAGATCAGCCGTTCCAAATCCGGGATCTCCCGGAGGACCTGGAGAAGCTCCTCCCGCTCTACGGCGTTGTCCACCAGCCAACCCACCGCCTCCAGCCGGCGGGAGATGGCCACGGGGTCGATGAGGGGCCGGTCCATCCAGCTGCGGAGGAGGCGGCCCCCCATGGCGGTTTTCGTCTTGTCCAGCACCCAGAGGAGGGAGCCCTTCTTCTCCTTGCCCCGGATGGTCTCGGCCAGTTCCAGGTTCCGCCGGGCCACCGGGTCCAGCTCCAGGAACTGGCCGGTGGCGTAGTACCGCAGGGTGTGGAGGTAGGACAGGTCGGTCTTCTGGGTGGCGTAGAGGTAGTCCAGCAGGGCCCCTGCCGCCTGGATGGCGGGCTCCGCCCCCTGGGGCACCTGGTCCAGCCCCTGGGTGAACTGCCGGCGGACCCGCTCCCAGGCCCGGTCCAGGGCGAAGGCCGCCTCCCCGGCCTGCTCGATCCGGCAGCCCAGCTTGTTTTTCCCATAGTCCACCAGGGCCGGGTCCGCCGCCCCGGGGGAGAGGAGGACCTCCCGGGGGGCAAACCGGGCCAGCTCGTTCACCGCCCGGTTGGCCCATCCCTCCGCCGGGAAGAAGGTGAGGACCACCTCCCCGGTGGAGATGTCCCCAAAGCACAGCCCCGCCCCGGCGGGGGTGGCGCAGAGGGCGGCCAGGAAGTTGTTCTTCCCCTCCTCCAGCAGGTTCTCCTCGATGAGGGTGCCGGGGGTGACCACTCGAATCACCTCCCGGTCCACCAGCCCCTTGGCCTGTGCGGGGTCCTCGGTCTGCTCGCAGATGGCCACCTTGTACCCCTTGGCGATGAGCCGGGCGATGTAGGCCTCGGCGGAGTGATAGGGCACCCCGCACATGGGGGTGCGCTCCTCCGGGGGCTTGTTCCGGTCCCGGGTGGTGAGGGTGAGGTTGAGCTCCTCCGCGGCCACCTTGGCATCCTCGTCGAACATCTCGTAGAAGTCCCCCAGCCGGAAAAAGAGCAGGCAGTCGGGGTGCTGCTCCTTGATGGCCAAGTACTGTTTTTTCATGGGGGTGAGTTCTGCCATAGCAATCACACTTTCTAAACGAACCGTTTTCTATCTGTACATCGTAGGTAGTTTTATCCAAACCACGGCAGAGTGGACCCCGCCAGGCAGGGCCGGGGGCCTCCGCCGGCAGTACGCACCCTACCGGCATGCAAGGCTTTTCCCGGCCTTGGGGCGCAGCGCCCCGGGGGGTGCCTGCCGTCGGCCTCCATTTCTCCTGTGAGAAATGGAGGAAAGAACACCAGGGGCTTCTGACAGCTAAGGTGGCTTCGCCTGGACTGAATCGAACAGTCCCCCGGACTGTTCGACCCATGCACCCCGGGTTTCAAGGCCGCTCGCTGCTCGCTCGCTCCATCTTTTGGGATAGAGGCGCAGCAGAACGGTCGCAGGTCTTTTTCGGGACCCATGTACGGACCCTGATTTGGGAACTTTCTTTTGGGCGCATCGTTTTGACTGGATTTTTTCCAACCCTTTCCCGCGGGAGACGCAGGGCCCCCGCCGGGCAGGCGAGGTTACAGGGCCGCCAGTTCCCCAAACAGCGCCCAGGTGGAGGCGTCGGTGATCACTGCCTGCTGCCAGGTGCCGATGCACGCCGGCGACCCCGCCAGGTGGATCAGCCGTCCCCCGGCGGTGCGAGCGGTGAGGCGGCCGTCCTCTCCCTGGCCGTCCACCAGGCAGGGGAGGGTCTTGCCCACGTAAGCCCGGTGCTTCTCCCCGGAAATCTGGTTCTGCCGCGCCAGCAGGCGCTGGAAGTTGGCGTTTTTCTGCTCCTTGGGCATGGGGTCGGGGAGTTTCTCCGCCGGGGTCCCCCGGCGGGGGGAGAAAATAAAGGTGAACAGGGAGTCAAAGCGCACCTCCTCGATGAGGGAGAGGGTCTCCTCGAACTCCTCCTGGGTCTCCCCGGGAAAGCCCACGATGACGTCGGAGGTGAGGACAATGTCCGGGATCCTGGCCCGGAGCTGGGCCACCAGGTCCAGGTAGTGTTCCCGGGTGTACCCCCGGTTCATGGCCTTCAGCACCCGGCTGCTGCCGGACTGGAAGGGGAGGTGGAGGACGGGTGCCACCTTCTCGCAGGCGGCCATGGTGTCAAACAGCCGCTCCCCCGCGTCCTTGGGGTGGCTGGTCATGAAGCGGATGAGGAAGTCCCCGGGGATGGCGTTCACCTGCTCCAGCAGCCAGGCGAAGTCCACCCCCCGGTCCAGGTCCTTGCCGTAGGAGTTCACGTTCTGGCCCAGGAGGGTGATGTCCTGGTACCCCGCCGCGGCCAGTTCCCGGACCTCGGCCAGGATGTCCTCCGGCTGGCGGCTGCGCTCCCGCCCCCGGACGTAGGGGACGATGCAGTAGGTGCAGAAGTTGTTGCACCCGTACATGATGGACACCCAGGCCTTCAGGTCGTTCTGCCGCACCACGGGGATGCCCTCGGCCACGGCGCCGGGGACGTCCTGGGTGGCGAACACCCGCTTGCCGCTCTCCAGCTTCTCCCACAGCAGCTGGGGGAACTGCCACAGCAGCTGGGGCCCGAAGACCAGGTCCACATAGGGGAAGGACTGTTTCAGCCGCTGGGCCACGTGGTCCTGCCGGGCCATGCAGCCGCAGAGGCAGATGATCTGCTCCGGGTGGCGGCGCTTGGTGTGGGACAGGGCCCCCACGTTGCCGAACACCCGGTGCTCGGCGTGTTCCCGGATGGCGCAGGTGTTCACCAGCACCAGGTCGGCCCCCTCCTCGGTGTCGGAGAAGGCATAGCCCATCCGGGCCAGGTAGCCCCGGAGGCGCTCGGAGTCGGCCTCGTTCTGCTGGCAGCCGTAGGTGTCCACATAGGCCAGCTTCTGGCCGGGGCGCTGGTCCAGCCGGGCGCGGATCTGGTCGCACAGGGCCAGCTGGCGGGCAATCTCCGCCGGGGGAATGGTTGGGGTCTGTCTCAAATCGGGTTCCTCCCCTGGGTGAAATGTGCAGAATTCGATAAAAATTCAGAGTACATGATACCACAACCACCCCGGTTTTTCAAGGACGGGGACAGGCAAAAACCCGCCTCCCGAAAGGGGAGGCGGGTTTTGTTCCAGACTTTTCACAGGTCCAGCGTCAACTCCACCGGGCAGTGGTCGCTGCCGTAGATCTCGTTGTGGATGGCCGCCCCGGTGAGCTGGGGCAGCAGGCGGTTGGAGACGATGAAGTAGTCGATCCGCCACCCGGCGTTCTTCTCCCGGGCGTGGAAGCGGTAGCTCCACCAGGAATAGGCCCCCTCCAGGTCGGGGTAGAAGTGGCGGAAGGTGTCGGTAAACCCGGCGGAGAGCAGGTCGGTCATCTTCCCCCGCTCCTCGTCGGTGAAGCCGGCGTTGCGGCGGTTGGTCTTGGGGTTTTTCAGGTCGATCTCCTGATGGGCCACGTTCAGGTCCCCGCAGAGGATGACGGGCTTCTGCCCATCCAGCTTCTGGAGGTAGGCCCGGAAGGCGTCCTCCCAGGCCATGCGGTAGTCCAGGCGCTTCAGGCCGTCCTGGGCATTGGGGGTGTAGCAGCACACCAGGAAGAAGCCGGGGTACTCGGCGGTGATCACCCGCCCCTCGTGGTCGTGCGCCTCGATCCCCAGGCCGTAGGTGACGGAGAGGGGCGCCTCCCTGGTGAACACCGCCACCCCGGAATAGCCCTTCTTCTCCGCGCTGTTCCAGAACTGGTGGTACCCGGGCAGGTCCAGCTCGATCTGCCCGGCGTGGTGCTGGAGCTTGGTCTCCTGCAGGCAGAAAATGTCGGCGTCCAGGGCCTGGAAGGAGGCCAGAAAGTCCTTCTTCAGGCAGGCCCGCAGGCCGTTGACGTTCCAGGAAATGAGTTTCACGGCGGGGTCCCTCCCTTTCGTTGCAAACGCCGGGCGGGGCGAAGGTTGCCTCGCCCCGCCCGGTGTTGGGTGCGTTGGATTACTTTTTCTCCTCGTGGGCCTGGATGGCGTCGGCCACAGGGCCCATGTAGTTGGGGGCCTCGGTCTCCATGGCCCCCTTGTCCATGGCGGCGGCCACGGCGGGGTCCAGGGGGATGCGGGCCAGGATGTCCACCTGCTCCTGGGCGGCCACCTGCTCCAGGTTGCTCTGGCCGAAGATGAAGTGCTTCTGGCCGCAGTTGGGGCACTGGAAGTAGCTGTAGTTCTCCACCACGCCCAGGATGGGCTTGTGCATCATGTTGGCCATGCGCACGGCCTTGGTGACGATGAGGGACACCAGGTCCTGGGGGGAGGTCACCACCACAATGCCGTCCACGGGGATGGACTGGAACACGGTGAGGGGCACATCGCCGGTGCCGGGGGGCATGTCGATGAACAGGTAGTCCAGCTCACCCCAGCGCACGTCGGTCCAGAACTGCTTGACTACGCCGGACAGGAGGCTGCCCCGCCACACCACGGGGTCCCCCTTGTTCTCCAGCAGGAGGTTCAGGGAGATCACTTCAATGCCGCCGGGGGTGACTTCGGGGAAGATGCTCTCCCCGTCCCCCACGGCCCGCTCGGTGAGGCCAAAGGCGGTGGGGATGGAGGGGCCGGTGATGTCGGCGTCCATGATGCCCACCTTGTAGCCCCGCTTGGCCATGGCCACGGCCAGGGCCGCGGTGGTGGAGCTCTTCCCCACGCCGCCCTTGCCGGACATGATGGCATAGACGTGCTTGATGGAGGAGTCCTTGTTCAGGGGCGCGATGAGATCCTTGGCATCCACGTGGTCGCAGCCGGAACCACAGGTGCTGCAGTCATGGGTACATTCTTCAGACATGGGTCAAAACTTCCTTTCCTTCAGCTTTTCATTGGGTATTCGAATGGGCACAGCGCCCAGGGTTTATCACAAAAGCGTTTCAGCCTTCCGCCGGCCGCAATCCCCTAAAATCAGGAGCCCAGCGCAGCGGGTCCCAAGGTTATTTGTATTCGTAGATCCCCCCGCCGATAAACTCCCGGATCAGGGAGGCCGGCGGCACCAGGTCGGGGTCGATGGGGAGGAAGTGGTCAAAGGCCTGGATCAGGTCCAGCAGCTCGCTGCGGCGGGCGTTCTCCTCGGGGACGGCCTCCAGCAGGGGCTTGGCATAGTTCTTCATCACCGACACCTCATAGGGCAGGGAGGAGTCGAAGATGTAGTTGGCCCGGTGCTTGAAGGGGGAGATGTACAGCTTCTCCCCCCGGCGGACGTTGACCCACATCTCCAGGGTCTCCTCCACCCCGGTGCCCCGGAAGTTATAGTCCCGCACTGCCCGGCGAGTCAGGCGCATCCAGGTGCCCTTGAAGCGCAGCTGCTCCCCCTCCAGCACGTCGGACCGGGCGGAGATGTACAGCCGGGCGGCGGCGGGGTGGCGGCCGGCGCAGTCGTCGTTGAGGGCGTGGATGCCCTCGAAGATGGCCACCTCGTTCTTCCCCAGGCGGAGGGGGGTGCCCATCTGGTCGTTGCGCATCTGCCGGGCGAACTCAAAGTGGGGCACCACGATGGTCTCCCCCTTGGACAGGCGGGCGAAGTGCTGGGTGAGCAGGTCCATGTCCAGGCACTTGGGGGACTCAAAGTCGATGGACCCGTCGGCCGTCCGGGGGGCGGTCTTGGGGTTGAGGGTCTTGAAGTAGTTGTCCAGGGAGATGGTGTGGGACAGGACCCCCCGCCGCTCCAGCTCCTCCTCGATCTTCAAGGCGGTGGTGGTCTTCCCCGACCCGGAGGGGCCGGAGAGGAGGACGATGGGGCTGTGGGGGAGGTTGTTCAGGATCATGTCGGCGGCCTGGCTCACCTTTTCGGCGTACTGGGCGTCGCACTCCTCCAGAAACCCCTTCACATCCCGGTCGATGCAGCGGTTGATCTCTTGCAGCTGATAGGACATTGTACAGCCTCCTTCTGGGTCCGTCAAGGGACAAAGTCACACAGAGCGGGGGGCCTCCCCCGTCCAGGCGGCTTTCTCTGTCCGGATGGCGTCGATGGTGTGCAGGTACTCCTGGGGATACTTGGGGTTGGCCGCCCGGCGGACGGTGCCCGCCCCCACGAATTTGCTCACGCCCCCCGCCCCCAGGGACAGGACGGTGTGGAGCTCCTCCATCATGCAGATGTTGTACTGGTTGACAAAGCCCGGCCGGGTCCAGCCCACGTTCTCAAAGGAGCCGGACATGAACTTCTGCCGGTAGAGATAGTAGGGCGCGTACCCCGCCCGCCGCAGGGCCCCCCAGGCGAAGTCCAGCATGGCGGCCACGGTCTGCCCGTCGGGGAGGGGGGTGTCCTCCTGGCGCAGGCGGGCCCCCCGCTTCAGGGCCAGGGTGTGGACGGTGATGTTCTCCGGGGCCAGGGCGATGACCTCCTCCACCGTGGCCTGAAAGCCCGCCAGGGTGTCCCCGGGCAGGCCGGCGATGAGGTCCATGTTGACGGCCAGGCCCCCCACCTCCCGGGCCAGGGCATAGGCCCGGCGGATGTCCTGGGCCCGGTGGCTGCGGCCGATGGCCGCCAGGACGGCGTCGGACATGGTCTGGGGGTTCACGGAGATCCGGTTGCCCCCGCCGGCCCGGATGGCCAGGAGCTTGTCCCGGGTGATGGTGTCCGGCCGGCCGGCCTCCACGGTGAACTCCGTGCCGGGGGCCAGGGCGAAGGCATCCTTCACCCCCTCCAGCAGGGCGGCCAGCTGGCCGGCCTCCAGGGTGGTGGGGGTGCCGCCCCCGATGTACACCGCCCGGACGGTCTTCCCCGCCCGGCGGGCGGCCGCCCCGGCGGCGTCGATCTCCGAGCGCAGGGCGGCCAGGTAGTCGGGGATCAGCCGGTTGGCCGACCCCGAGGCGGAGATGAAGGAGCAGTAGGCGCACCGGGTGGGGCAGAAGGGGATGCCCACGTAGAGGGAGATCTCCTCCGGCTTCAGCGCCCCCTTCACCGCCAGGCTGGCCTGGGCGCAGTCCATGGCCAGCTGCCGGCGCAGGGGGGAGACGTGGTACCGGTCCCGGAGCATCCTCTCCGCCTGCCGGGGGGTGGCCCCGGCCTCCATGGCCCGGGTGGGGAGCTTCACCGGGCGCACCCCGGAGAGCATGCCCCAGGGGGGCTCTGCCCCCAGACAGTCCACCGCCGCCAGGTAGAAGGCCCGCTGGAGGGTCCGCCGGGTGAGGCGGGTGGCCACCACGGGGTCCTTGGGGTCCAGTGCGGCCGTCCTCACCCGGCACTGGCGGGTGTAGGTCCGTCCCTCCCGGCGGAGGACGGCCCGGGCGGTGCACCAGGTGGTCCCCCGGGAGAAGGTCAGCTCCAGCTCGTTATCCCCGCCGGGGGGCGTTTCGGGATACACCGGCCGCTCCTGGGGGAAGAGGGTGAGGAGGGTCTGCTCCACGGCGTACTTCTCCCCGTGGCCGGTGAAGTAGAGGTTCATCGCAGGGCTTCCCGGACGAAGGGGTTGTGGGCCCGCTCCACGTCCAGGGTGGTGGTCCCCTCATGGCCGGGGCACACCCGGAGGTTCCCCTCCAGGCTCACCAGGCGCTTCAGGGACTGGAGGATCTGGCCATAGCTCCCCCCCACGAAATCCGTCCGGCCGCAGGAGCCGGCGAAGAGGGTGTCCCCGCAGAAGAGCACGTCCCCCACCCGGAAGGTCAGGGAGCCGGGGGAGTGGCCGGGGGTGTGGAGGACCTGGATGGGGGCGCCGCCGAAGTCGATGGTGTCCCCCTCCTTGACGGTGTGGATGCCCTCCACGGGGGCCAGGAGCATGTACTGGTCCCCGGCGTTTTTCCAGTTGACCTCTTTTTCGTGGACGTAGACAGGGATACCGGGCCATTTTTTCAGCAGGCCGGGGACCCCTAAGACGTGGTCGAAGTGGCCGTGGGTGATGAGGATCATGGACAGGGAGAGGCCGGCCTTGCGGATCTCCCGGTCGATGTCGTCGGGCTGGTCGCCGGGGTCGATGACGGCGCAGGTCTTGGCCTCGGTGTCCTCCAGGAGATAGCAGTTGGTGCCGATCTGCCCCACGGGCATACGTTTGATTTGCAGCATAAGTCACCTCAAATTAGGAAAGTTTCCCCGGTAAAACCGGCGAAAAGAATGCATGGGATTGCCTTGGGCCGTCTGGGTCGGCCTTACAGGGTGTCGGTGTCCATCCAGATGGTCACCGGGCCGTCGTTGACGGAGGAGACCGCCATGTCGGCCCCGAATTCCCCGTGCTCCACCCGGAAGCCCCGGGCCCGGCACAGGTCCATAAATTTTTCGTACAGGGGGATGGCCACCGCCGGCGGGGCGGCCTTGGTGAAGCCGGGGCGGCGGCTCTTGATGTCGGCGTACAGGGTGAACTGGGACACCACCAGTAGGGAACCCCCCACGGCTTCCAGGTTCAGGTTCATTTTCCCCGCCTGGTCAGCAAAGACCCGCAGGCCGCAGATCTTGTCGGCCAGCTTTTCCGCCTGGGCCTCGGTGTCCTCCGGGCCCACGCCCAGCAGCACCAGAAACCCGGTGCCGATGGCTCCCACCGTCTCCCCGGCAATGGCCACGGAGGCCGAGGTCACCCGGGTTACCACAGCGCGCATTCCGGTCCCTCCTCTGTTCGTTGGTTTCCCCTTTTGGCAAAGGGGGCATACAGGGACAGTATACCACGGGCCCAGGGTGGCGTCAACGCCTCCCCCCCGGGGCGGGGCAGAAGAAAAAAGTCTCTTTTTTCCCAGACCGCGGGAACTTTTCGCCCTCTTTCCCGTCTAAGATAATAAAGCCCCACCCCGGCGCGCCGGGGCGGGAGGCATCCA
Organism: Candidatus Evtepia faecavium; assembly: GCA_019115545.1. Classification (GTDB taxonomy): domain Bacteria; phylum Bacillota; class Clostridia; order Oscillospirales; family Oscillospiraceae; genus Evtepia; species Evtepia faecavium. The sequence continues at coordinate 6,614 of DXDK01000121.1, read as the reverse complement.
CAAAGGAGGGATCCCTATGAAACGAACCCCCATACTTCTGCTCCCCTTGCTGTTCCTGTTCCTGCTGGCCGCCTGCCAGGCCGGCCCGGCGGAGGGGGAGGCCGCCGCCCCCCTCCCGGGAGCGGCCCAGGTCACCTGCCGGGTGGTAGACATCCAGGACGGCCAGGCCATCCTGGCCCAGGCGGAGGGGCGGGCCAGCGACGTCTATGTCCTCCCCTTGGAGGGCATACCAGTGACCTATGCCCAGCCGGACCAGTCGGCCCTCCGCCCCGGGGACCTGGTCCAGGTGGGGTACGGCGGCACCATCCAGGAGACCTTCCCCGCCCAGCTGGGGGAGGTGGAGGCCATCCAGGTCCAGGCCCAGGGCTTTGACGACCTGTGCACCCTCTATCTCCAGGTGTTCCAGGACCTGTGGGACACCGACGCCGCCCTTAACGCGGAGATCACCCAGCTGGGCCTGGACCTCTCCCAAACCCGCCTGCCCCCGGCGGAGCAGAGCGCCCTGGGGGTGGCCCTGGGCTGGCGGTGGGACCTCCCCGTCCGCCAGGCCACCTGGGAGGAGCTGGTCCAGGACGGGACCATCGACGAGGAAAACCTCCTCTGGGAGGACGGGCTCTTCCTCTCCATCCAGGAGGAGGACCCGGCGGCGGCCGGCCTCACCTTCACCGCCCAGAAGTGGCGGAGCGGCCTGGGGGCCTACTGTTTCGCCCAGTGCACCGCCCACCAGGACGCCGAAGGGCAGTGGTCGGAGTATGTTGTGGGGGCGGAGATGGTTTCGTGAGAGGGCACGTTTTCTGAGAAACACCGTGCGGGAGGAAACCATGTGGTTTCCTCCCGCGCTGTGTTTCCATCAACCGTCTGGCTCCTCCTCCCGGTAATAGGCCGCCCACTTTACTCGATCCCCTTGTGGATATACCAAGATCCCTTCTCTCTGTCTCCGCGCTTTCACCAGGAGGCACGCCCCTTGCGGTATGTTCTGCTGAAGAAAGCTTCTCTCCACCAAAAGATCTTCCGCAAAATTCTCCTATTCTATGGTTGAAAGCTCCACCGTCCTGCCCACATGATAGGGCTTTTCCTTCTCCACCGGATGCGGACGCCAGAGGTCCCTCCACTGTCTGGGGCGATACACAAAAAACGCCATCTTCATTGAGTACCCCCCTGCAATTTAGTGTACTTATATTAAGTACATATAGCACAGGATACCATAAATTGTCCTTAAAATAAAGCCATATCGTCTCTCTTTCAGGACATTTTAAGGACGGAACGCCATGGAAAAGAAGAAACTCGAAGCCCACCTGGGTCTGCGGATGGACCGCACCCTCCACGACAAGCTTTACTATATTGCCCGTTATGAGGGCCGCTCTGGCAACGGTCAGGTGCTCTACCTAATTCGCCAGTGCATCCAGCAGTTTGAAGCCCAACACGGGCCCATTCCTCTGGAGGGAGAGGACAAGGATAGGAAGGAATGACGGACACCCCTACCTTGACGGAGGACAGGTTTCGTGGTATAGTGAAAACAAAGAAACCAAGCAAGAAAGAAATCAGAATACTTTCCATCTTTGCGGCATAAGATAGGAGTGGTCCACCATGGCAACTGCGGCAAAGGAGAAACCTATGGAACGGAAGCTGATCCGCATTTCCTCCAAACGGCAAGTGACGATCCCCCAACGCTATTTTGACCGCCTGGGCTTCGGCCAGGAGGCCGAGTGTCTTCTCCGTGGGGATGAGCTGATCCTTCGCCCCATTGCTTCCCAAAGTGACGGGGCCTTTTCTGAACAGATCTTAGCAGACCTGATTGCCCAAGGATACAGCGGAGAAGCGCTTTTGGAACGCTTTAAGGCAGAGCAGAAAAAGATCCGGCCGGCTGTGATGCGCATGATCGAAGACGCCGATGCTCTGGCCGCCTCTGACCAGAAGGATCCCTCCCTGGACGACCTTTTCGGGGAGGCTTAACCGCTATGTATAAGCTTCGGTATCTTCCCGGTGCACAGCGTTTTTTCAAAAAGTTGAAGGAAAAGGGCTTGAAAGAGGCCTTTCAGCGAGCACTGGCTGCCATCGCCCAAGATCCCTATGCTGGGGAGCGGAAAACCGGTGACCTGGCAGGCCTCTATGGCTACGATGTCTACTACAACAAGACCAACTATGAGATTGCTTACCGCATCTACGAAGAGGACGGCAAACTGGTGGTGGTCATCCTGGCTGGTACACGGGAAAACTTTTATGATCAGTTGAAGCGCTACATGGGCGGATAACCGGAACGCAGCCCTTGTATCGGATTCCAACCCAACTAAAAATAGACGGAACAGTCTTTTCAGACTGTTCCGTCTATCTTTTTATCCGTTGTTTTCCGGTTGCGGAAGGCAATCATTCCTCCCCCGCAGCCTCTTCCTCCACTCTCGTCACCGCAATGGCCAGGTCGTCCAGCTACTGCTGGCCCGCCCCACCCGGCTGGCCGGGCGGGGCCCCCTCTTAGGGATTTGACTTCCTCGGCGGAAATCAATTCCGCCTACGGCAAGGTTTTGCCTCTGGCAAAACGCTTGGTGTGGTGGACCAGCAGCCACCAGCGTTATTCCTCCCCCGCAGCCTCTTCCTCCACTCTCGTCACCGCAATGGCCAGGTCGTCCAGCTGCTGCTGGTCCACCACGTCGGGGCAGTTCATCATCAGGTCGGAGGCGTTCTGGACCTTGGGGAAGGCGATGACGTCCCGGATGGAGGCCGCCCCGGTCATCAGCATCACCAGCCGGTCCAGGCCATAGGCCAGGCCGCCGTGGGGGGGCGCGCCGTACTGGAAGGCGTTCACCAGGTGGCCGAAGCGCTCCTGGATGTCCTCGTCGGAGATGCCCAGGGCCTCGAAGGCCTTGGTCTGCATCTCGGGGGTGTTGATCCGGATGGACCCGCCCCCCAGCTCCGTGCCGTTGAGGACGATGTCATAGGCCCGGGCCCGGCAGTGGGCCTTGTCGGTGAGCATCTTGTCCTCGTCCTCGATCATGGGGGCGGTGAAGGGGTGGTGCATGGCCTGGTACCGGCCCTCCTCCTCGGACCACTCGAACATGGGGAACTCGGTGACCCAGAGGAACTTGAAGTCCTTGGGGTCCAGGATGCCCAGCTGCTTGGCGCACTCGATGCGCAGGGCACCCAGGGCGGCAAAGACCACCTCGTCCTTGGCGTCCCCCACGATGAGGACCAGGTCCCCGTCCTTGGCCCCGGCCCGCTCCAGGATGGCGGCGTTCTCCTCGTCGGTGAGGAACTTCTGGTAGGAGGAGGTCACCTTCCCGTCCAGCAGCCGGGCCCAGGCGAGGCCCTTGGCCTTGTAGGTCTTGACAAAGTCCCCCAGCTTGTCGATCTTCTTCCGGGGGAAGTCCTTGGCGTGGCCGTCGATGTTAATCAGGCGCACAGAACCCCCGGCCTCCACCGCGCTGGAGAACACCCCGAAGCCGCAGTCCTTCACGAGGTCGGAAATGTCCTTCAGCTCAAAGCCGAAGCGCATGTCGGGCTTGTCGGAGCCGAAGCGGTCCATGGCCTCCCGCCAGGGCATGCGCAGGAAGGGGATCTGGACGTCCACGTCCAGGATCTCTTTGAACACCCGCTTCAGGAAACCCTCCTGGATGGTCTGGATCTGCTCCTCGTCCAGGAAGGACATCTCCAGGTCGATCTGGGTGAACTCCGGCTGCCGGTCGGCCCGGAGGTCCTCGTCCCGGAAGCAGCGGGCGATCTGGAAGTACCGGTCAAACCCCGCCAGCATCAGCAGCTGCTTGTACTGCTGGGGGGACTGGGGCAGGGCATAGAACTTCCCCGGATGGACCCGGGAGGGCACCAGGTAGTCCCGGGCCCCCTCAGGGGTGGACTTGGTGAGAATGGGGGTCTCGATCTCCAAAAAGCCGTTCTCGTCAAAGTAGTCCCGGCAGATCTTCACGATCTTGTGCCGCAGGGCGATCATCCGCTGCATGTCCGGCCGGCGCAGGTCCAGGTAGCGGTACTTCAGGCGCACGGCGTCCTTCACGTCGGAGTTCTCCACGATCTCGAAGGGGGGCGTGGCCGCCTTGGCCAGCAGGCGCAGCTCGGTGACCTTCACCTCGATGTCCCCGGTGGGCAGGTCGGGGTTCTTGGACTCCCGCTCCCGCACCAGGCCCTTGGCGGCGATGACATACTCCCCCCGGAGGGAGGCCGCCTTCTCAAAGAGGTCCTTGGGGGTGCTGTCGTCAAAGGAGAGCTGGAGCAGGCCGGTGCGGTCCCGCAGGTCCACGAAGATCAGCCCGCCCAGGTTCCGCTGCCGCTGGACCCAGCCGCAGACGGAGACTTCCTGGCCGATGTTGGCCGCGGTGAAGGTGCCGCAGTAGTCGGTGCGGCGGAAGTTTTGCAGATTGTCCATTTCTTTTCTCACTCCATTGTAGATTTCTTGCCGGACGGGGCCTGGCTCAGCCAGCGGTGCACTGGCGGAAGAGCAGGAGCAGGGCCCCCAGGATGACGATGTAAATGAGCATTTTGATTTTGGGGTTCATGGATACACACCTTTTCTATGGTTGCCGGGGCGCGCCGGACACCCTGCTTAAAAGGCAGGGATTCCAAAGGGCGCCTCAGTTCACTTCCAGTTTAGTGTACTCCTGTTCCAGGAGAAAGTCCAGAACGGATTGCTGAAAGACGTCGCTGTCGGTGACCTGGTAGGTCTTGGCGGCGCCGTCGCCGGTGAGGTCGATGGCCCGGTCCCCGGAGAAGGTGTAGGTATAGTCCGCCGCCCCCTGGGTGAAGTGCAGCTGGACCTTGTAGTCCAGGGCGATGGACCGCTGGGCGTCCCGCTCCAGGTAATAGGGGATGTACTTCTTGGACTCCAGCAGGGTCAGCAGCTGGTCAAAGGCCGCCTCCCCCTGGGAGAGGGTCACTGTCCGCCCCTCCTGGCCGTTGAAGGCGGTGAGCTGGGCCTGGACCTCCGTGACCGCCGCGGGGTCAAAGTCCCGGATGGTCCGGTCCAGGGACCGGGGGGCCAGGAACCAGATCACGATGGCCACGAAAACCACCAGCTCCACCAGGGCGATCTTGTGCTTGAGGGAAAGTTTCTTCATGGGGGAAATTCTGCCTCCTTATGGCAACGGGCCGCCGGGCCCGGGGATGGGGAAGCCGTCAGGCTTCCTGGACCTCCTCATAGGGCTGGGCCAGGAGCAGGTCCAGCACCTCCTGCTGGAAGGCCAGGTCAGCTCGGTAATAGGTGGGAATCAAGTTGCTGAAATCCGCCCCCTGCTCCAGCCCGCGTATGGTCATTTCAGGGGAGCCATTCAGGTAGAAAAAAGCTGAGGGATAGCCATCCCCTTCCCGCTCCATCACCAGGGTAAGAGAGACGGTGTAGGCCAAGGGGACCTGGCTTCCGATGGTCCCTACCCCATACACCACGTCATAGGTCTGGCGGTTCAGAAGGGCCAGCAACTCCTGGGCCGCCGGGTCCTCCGGGGTCAACGTGATCTCCCGGGAGGGGGTATCGTTGTCTATGGCGCTGAGGAAGATCTGGATGTTGTCCAGCTTTCCCGGGTCATAGTCAGGCCCCATAAACTGGGCAAAGGTGCGAGACTGGTTGAAAATCGCCAACAAAGCTGCCACTACAACCACCACCACCCCAACGAACAGCGCGCCGCCGGTTCGGTTTCTCATCGCGGATCTCCTTTCTCGCAGTGTCTCTCAACATAAGTAAAGGGTGCATTGCAGTCAGGGATGCGCGCCTAAAGGACCTCCTCATAGGGCTGGGCCAGCAGCAGGTCCAGCACCTCCTGCTGGAAGGCCAGGTCGGCCCGGTAGTAGGTGCGGACCCAGTTGCTGCTGCTGCTCCAACCCCCCGGACCCAGAACATCGGTATCCATGTGCGCAGACCCGTCCAGGGCGACGGTCGCCATGGTCTGCGCCTCCCCCTCCGGCTCCATGGAGAGGGTCATGTACACCGTGTAGTCCAGAAGGATCTGGTGACCCCCTCCCGCGCCCACGTCATACCACACGTCGTAGACCTGGCTGCCCAGCAGGGCCAGCAGGTCCTGGGCCGCCGGGTCTTCCTGGGTGAGGGTGAGCTCCCGGGCGGGGAGGCCATTTTGCATGGGGCTGAGGTAGATGTGGATGCTTTCCACTTTGGTGGGGGCATAGCTCTGGCCCATAAGCTGGGGGAAGGTGCGGCTCTGGTTGAAGATGGCCAGCAGGGCGGCAACCACCACGATCACCAGCCCCAGGGCCAGGGCGCCTTTGGATTTTGTCATGGGACATCGCTCCTTTTCACGGTTTTCTGCGGGGAAAACGGGAGTGCTGGGGGCTGCTTACTGAGCCAGAAGGAAATCCAGGATCCTCTCCTGGGTGTCCTGGCCGCCGGAAATCTGATAGGTTTTGGTCTCCCCGGCAGGGCCTGCCTGGACGAGCTTACCGCCCTGGAACTGATAGGACCAAGCCCACGCTTCCTCGGTTGCAAAGCTCAGATATACCTGATACTCCAAAGCAATCTGGTCATCGCTGGTGAAAGTGCGGGAATAGCTAGGCTCCTGGAGGAGGGCCAGCAACTGGCCAAAGGTTTCCTCCCCGGCAGGGAAGTCCAGGGTGATCTCCTCCCCGCCGGTGGTGACGGGGGAGAGGGTGGCGGAGATGGCCGTCAC
>DXDK01000120.1 GCA_019115545.1 Candidatus Evtepia faecavium | reverse complement strand
TGACAATGCCCTTCTCGCATTCCCCAGAGGCCACCGCCTCGGCAGCGGCCTTGCCGAAGATGGGGTAGTCGCAGCTTTCCTTGCTGTCACAGCCGTAGTCTTTGTAGGGGATGTGCTTCTCGTCCAGATAGGCTTTCACCCGCTGCTTCAGGTCAAAGCCGCCGTGGTCGGAACCCAGTGCGATCATGGTCCTCTCCTCCTTTGCGTTGCTGGATGGATTACTTCAGCCGGATCATCTCCGGTTTTCTCTGGTGATAGACGGCCACATAGCGGAAGCCGCAGTCGGCCATCATGGCATAGGCCTCCCGGAGGCCCTTGCCCAGGGGCTCCGGGGCGTGGGCGTCGGAGCCCACGGTGATGATCTCGCCCCCCAGGTCCTTGTAGTCCCGCAGGACGGGAAGCCAGGGCTCCAGGGTCTGGGCCTTCCAGGTGTTGATCTCGATGCCCCGGCCGGAGTCGATGGCCAGGCGCATGATCTCCCGGATCTGGTCCCGGTAGCGGGTGAGGTCGGGGGTGTCATAGGGGCCGTTCATGTACCGCAGGGGATAGATGATGTGGCCCACCACGTCGTAGTAGGGGGCCGCCGCCATGCGCAGCATGGAGGCGAAGTAGTTGTCCAGGGCGGCGTAGCACTGCTCCAGGGTGTCGTAGGGGAGGAGGTAGAAATCCCTGCCCCCGGCCTGTTCATCCTGGTTGTGGCAGGAGCCGATGACGAAGTCCAGCCCCGGCTGGCTGAGGATCCGCTCCGCCGCCTCGGGATACAGGTGGGCCATGCCGAACTCCAGCCCCAGGGGGAGGTCCACCTGGGTGCCGAAGGCGTCCAGCATCCCCTTCCGCTCCCGGAGGACGGCCTGCCAGTCATAGGTGAGGGTGCGCTCCCCCTCCAGGCTCAGCAGGTCGCAGTGGTCGGTGAGGCACATCACGTCCAGGCCATATTCCCGGGCGGCCTTGGCCATCTCCACCATGGGGGCGTTGCTGTCCGGAGAGAGGCGGGAGTGGGTGTGGCAGTCTGCAAAAAACATGGGGGTATCCTTTCCCGGCCCGGGCCGTTACTTCTTTTTCCGCCGGTGGAACACGGAGTGGCTCTCCTCCTCCCCTTCGGAGAGGGGCAGCTCGCCCATGGCCTCGGCAAACTTCCGCAGGGCCTCCTTCTGGCCCTCGTTGAGGTTCCGGGGGATCTCCACCCGGATGGTGACGTACTGGTCCCCTCTCCCCCGGCCGTTGAGGACGGGCACGCCCTTGCCCCGCAGGCGGAGGGTGGTGCCCGGCTGGGTGCCCGGCTCCACCTTGCACTTGATCTTCCCGTCCAGGGAGGGGATCTCGATCTCCCCGCCCATGGCGGCCTGGTAGACCGACACCGCCTGGTCCAGGTAGATGTGGGTCCCCTCCCGGCGCAGGCGGGCGTGGGGCATCACGTTGATGCCCACGATGAGGTCCCCGGCGGGGCCGCCGTTGCGGCCCATGTCCCCCTGACCCCGGACGGAGATGGCCTGGCCGTTGTCGATGCCGGCGGGGACTTTCACGTGGACCTTCTTCTGCCGGCGCACGCCGCCGCTGCCGCCGCAGGCCTTGCACTTCTGGTGGATGATCTTCCCCTCCCCCCGGCAGTTGGGGCAGACGGTGGAGGTGGACATGGTGCCGAAGACCGTCCGCTGCTGCACCCGCACCTGGCCGGTGCCGTGGCACTCGGAGCAGACCTCGGCGGTGGTCCCCGGCTCGCAGCCGGTGCCGCCGCAGACGTCACAGCTCTCCACGTGCTGGATGGTGACGTCCTTCTCGCAGCCAAAGGCGGCCTCCTCCAGGGTCAGGTTCAGGCTGGAGCGGACGGTGGCCCCCTTGGCCGGGCCGGTGCGGGTGCGGGCCCCGCCCCCGCCAAAGCCGCCAAAGCCGCTGCCGCCGAAGAAGGACCCGAAGAGGTCCCCCATGTCGAACCCGCCAAAGCCCCCGAAACCGCCGCCGGCCCCGCCGGCGCCGAAGTTGGGGTCCACCCCGGCAAAGCCGAACTGGTCGTACTTGGCCCGCTTCTCCTTGTCGGAGAGGACCTCGTAGGCCTCGTTGATCTCTTTGAAGCGGGCTTCGGCCTCCTTGTCCCCGGGGTGGAGGTCCGGGTGGTTCTGCTTGGCCAGCTTCCGGTATGCCTTTTTCAGTTCCTCGTCCGTGGCGTTCTTCTGCACGCCCAGGACCTCGTAGTAATCCCGTTTGTTTTCTGCCATTGCTTTCTCACCTCACTACAGGCTCACAGGAGGGCGGATGCCCGCCCCGTTTCCTTCACACAAGCAGGGGGACAGGAAACCCTGTCCCCCGCTGGCTGGGTTGCGTGTTCTCTTACTGGTCGTCCACCACGGTGTAGTCGGCGTCCACCACATCGTCGGGACCCTTGCCGGTGCTGCCGGCACCGCCGGCCGCGCCGCCGGCGGCCTGGCCGCCCATGTCAGGGCCGGGCTGGCCGCCCTGGGGGTTGGCCTGCTGGTACATCTTCTCGCTGACCTTGTAGAAGGCCTGGGTCAGGCTCTCGGTGGCGGACTTGATGGCCTGGATGTCGGTGCCCTTCAGGGCCTCCTTCACCTTGTTGACCTCGCCCTCCAGCTCGCTGACCTCAGCGGCGTCCAGCTTATCCTTCATCTCGCTCAGGGCCTTCTCGCTCTGGTAGACCATCTGGTCGGCCTGGTTGCGGGTGTCCACCTCGTCCTTGCGCTTGGCGTCCTCGGCGGCGAACTGCTCGGCCTCCTTGACGGCCTTGTCGATGTCCTCCTTGGACATGTTGGTGGAGGAGGTGATGGTGATGTGCTGCTCCTTCCCGGTGCCCAGGTCCTTGGCGGAGA
>DXDK01000119.1 GCA_019115545.1 Candidatus Evtepia faecavium | reverse complement strand
GGGGGAAGGGCATCTTTCTACCTCCTTTTTGGAATGGATGGAACCGGTAGGCGGTTCCGTTGGGACCGTCGCAGGTTAGGACCTGCGACGTGGGGCCGGGGGGCCAAGCCTCCGATAGTAGGTACCCTACGGGTAGTCGGGGCTCTTACCCACCTCGGGGCGCAGCGCCCCGGGGGGCCCGCCTACCCGGCGGGGGCCCTGCTTTCTTTATAAGAAAGCAGGGGGAAAGAATCGCAGGGCTCCGCCCTGCACCCGGATTTTTTAAGGCCGCTCGCTGCTCGCTCGCTCTGTTTTGGGGATAGAGACGCAGCGGGACGGCAGTGGGTTTTGATGCTGCCCATGTACGTGCCCTGATTTGGGAACTTTCTTTTGGGAAATTTTCTTTGGCTGGATTTTTTGCAGAGCAATATCCAGTAAAAAATATTTTCTCCGAATATGCGTTTCCAAATCTGGTCTGGTGTACTTGAGCCAGAAAGAGATGGTTGCAAAAGGCACAAACGCAAAAGATGGAGCGAGCCCCAGCGAGCGGTTTTATCCTAGGGGGTGCAGGGGGTTCCCCCTTGCGACTCTTTGCGTCCGGGCTTTCTCATAGAGAAAGCCTGGATCCCCGCCCCGGATAGGGGCGGGGGCCACGTGGCAGGTTCTAACCTGCGCCCGTCCCAACGGTACGGCGTACCGATGACGGCCCTGGGCCCCCCGGCCCCACGCGGCAGGGTTCACCCCGCGCCCCGTCCAAAGGGCGCGGCGCCCCGGCGCCGCCCCCGGGGCCTTCTCCGCCGGGTGAGGAGATACACCACCGGAAACCCCGCCCCGGCGAGGAGGAGCTCCGGCCCGGCGATGGCCAGGGGGGCCAGCAGCCCCGCCCCCGCCAGGGCGTGGCCCAGCACCAGCAGGGCCTCCATCCCCGTTAGGATGCCCAGGTTGGCCAGCCATTTTCCCCAGAAGGAGGCCGTTTGGTGGAAAACCACCCCGGAAAGCCCCCCGGCCAGGGTCAGCAGGGCCATCTGAAAGGGGGAGACCCCCGCCAGGGTGGACAAAACGCCCCCCAGCAATCCACAGGCCGCCCCCCAGGCGGGGCCCTCCTCCGTCCCCACCAAGCCGGCCAGGGCGGGGAGGAGCCGGGGCCGCACCCCCCAAAGGGGGAACCACACCAGCACCCAGGCCTCCAGCAAAAAGGCCAGGGCGGTGACCAGGACCAGGCGGCACTTCCCCATTCACCGCACCTCCTCAAAGGCGGTGACCACAAAGACCTGGCCTAAGTTGGCCAGGTCCGCCGCCGGGGTGAGGATGGCCGACCGGGTGAGGCCCCCGGGGTCGGTTTCCACCCGGTCCACGGTGCCCACCAGCAGGCCGGAGGGGTAGGTCTCCCCGGCGGCGAAGGTGACCACCGCCTCCCCGGGGGAGACGGGGTCGGCCTCCGTGAGGCTGGCGAAGGCCACCTCCCCCTGGGGCAGCAGGGCCAGGTCCCCCTGGAGGGTGCCCAGCACCCCGGAGGCGCTGGCCTGGCCCGCCAGCTGGAAGGGCCCGTCGGTGACCAGGGTGACGGTGGCCCAGGTCTCCCCCACCTCCTTCACCCGGCCCACCAAGGCCCGGCAGTGGTCCACCACGCACTGGCCGGGCTGGACGCCCTGGTCCGTGCCCTGGTCGATGGTGACCTCCCCCTGCCAGTTGTCCGGGGTCCGGGCGATGACCCAGGCGGGGGTGAGGGTGAGGTCCTGGCCGGTCTCCGGCCAGTCCAGCAGGGCGCGCAGGCGGGCGTTCTCCCCCTGGGCCAGCTCCCCCGCCCGGGCGGCGGCCTGGAGCTGGGCGACCTGCTCCTCCAGGGCGGCGTTCTCCGCCTGGAGGGCCTCCACCCCCTGGAGATAGGCCGTCCCCTGGCCCACCCAGCCGGTGACCGTGGCCGCCAGGCGGGAAAAAGGCCGTGACACCGCCTGGGCCCACCCCGACCAGGCCACCCCCGTCCCCGAAAGGACCAGGGCCGCCGCGGCGGCGATGAGGCTCAGAGACAGAGCCACGGCTGTGAATTTGATCCATGTGCGTTGCTTCCAGCGTTTCACGGCGGTCCTCCGGCCTGGCCGGCGGGGGCTGAGGGGTCAGCGGCCCGCCAGGGCCAGGCAGTCCACGCCGAAGTCCAGGAGCATCCTGCCCAGGCGGCAGATGGGCAGGCCCATCACGTTGTGATAGTCCCCCCGGATGCCCTCCACCAGCAGGCCCCCCAGGCCCTGGATGCCATAGGCACCGGCCTTGTCCATGGGCTCCCCGGTGGAGACGTACTGGCGGATCTCCCGGCTGGTGAGGGGCCGGAAGGTCACCCAGGTCTCCTCCGACTGGGTGAGCACCCGCTCCCCCTGGCAGAGGGTGACCCCGGTGAACACCTGGTGCTCCCGGCCGGCCAGGGAGGCCAGCATGGCCTCCGCCTCGGCCCCGTTCCGGGGCTTGCCCAGAATGGCCCCGTCCAGGACCACCACCGTGTCCGCCCCGATGACCAGGGCGGCGGGGTCGGCCTGGCGGGCCACCCACCGGGCCTTTTCCCGGGAGAGGGTTTCTACCAGGTCCCGGGCGTCCCGGCCGTGGAAGGCGTGCTCGTCGATCTCCGGCGACTGTGTGGTAAATTCCAGTCCCATCTGCTCCAGCAGCTGCCGCCGCCGGGGGGATTGGGACGCTAAGATGATTTTCATAGCTTGCCTCCGTTTTTTCCATCGAAATGGGGGTGCTGGGGAAAATTTTTCCGCGGCCGGCGGCCTTACGCCGGGGTCCGGGCCTCCATGTCCACGCTGCCCACGGCGCCGCTGCCGGTGATGGTCACGGTGTACCACCCGGCCTCCTCCACCGCCACGGTGAAGTCCTGGGTAGACAGGTCCTCCCCCTGGTAGACGGGCTGGGCGCCCTCCTTCTGGATGGTGATGGACACCGCGCCCTCCTGGCTGACCACGGAGACCGCGATCTCGTCCCCGGCTTCCAGGTCCAGGGCCTGCTCCTCGGTGGTGTTGAAGGCCGCGTATTCCATGTGCAGTTCCCGGGAGGTCCCCATGACGCTGCCGCTGTAGTCCATCTGGCAGGCGGCCAGTGCCGCCACCAGGCCCAGGCACAGGGCCAGGGCGCAGAAGAGGTTTCTTCGCGTTCCCATAAAACGCTCCTTTCTGAGGGGGGCCCCCGAGGGTACGTACCCTACAGGTGGTCAAGGCTTTTACCAGCCTCGGGGCGCAGCGCCCCGGGGGGGTGCCTGCCGGCGGCCTCCATTTCTCATGTGAGAAATGGAGGAAAGAACACCAGGGGCTGTGCCCCTGGACCCCGGGTTTCAAGGCCGCTCGCTGCTCGCTCGCTCCATCTTTTGGGATAGCGGCGCGGCGAGACGGCAGTGAGTTTTATCGTGACCCACCTACGTGCCCTGATTTGGGGACTTTCTTTTGGGGGATTTTCTTTGGCTGGATTTTTTGCAGAGCAATATCCAGTAAAATATTTTTTCCCGAATATGCGTTTCCAAATCTGGTCTGGTGCACTTTTGCCAGAAAGAGACCGTGGCGTTTTCCACTGACGCAAAAGATGGAGCGAGCCCCAGCGAGCGGTTTTATTTCTAGGGGGTGCAGGGGGGAACCCCCTGCGATTCTTTCCCCCTGCTTTCTTATAAAGAAAGCAGGGCCCCCGCCGGGTAGGCGGGCAACGGGGCGCTGCGCCC
>DXDK01000018.1 GCA_019115545.1 Candidatus Evtepia faecavium | reverse complement strand
CAGCGCCCCGCCCTTGTCAAGAGAAAGTTTTCCGTTTCCGGTCCCTTTTTCCTGACTTGCCAGGGCCGCCTCGCGACAGCTTTGATAGAATACCACTCTGAGGTGCCGATGTCAAGACCTTTTTTCCACTTTTTTCGGGTTTTCTGTGGATTCTTTTCCCTCCACCGGGATCTGGATCTCCGTGACGAACTGCTCCGGGTCGCTGGTCATGCCGTCGTCGATCATGGTGATCTCCATGGCCGTCCCCGCCGGGGCCAGGCCGTGGGCCTGGAGGTGGTCCAGCAGACGGACATAGCGCTCCCCCGCCTGGCGGTGGCTGCCCCGGAAGCGGAGGGTGGCCCACCGCCCCGGGGGCAGGGTCTCCACGGAACCCCGGTAGACGTCCTCCCGGTCCAGCAGGAGGAACACCCGGTCATAGGCCCCGTACTCCCCCCGGGTCAGGCGCTGGAGGGAGAGCCCCACCCCCACTTTCCCCAGGAAGGCCACCGCCTCCTGGGCGGGCTCCTCCAGGCGGCGGATGGAGTGCTCCAGGTCCAGATAGGTCCTGGGGACCAGGTTGTCCCGGAGCCAGGCCACCCGCCGGGCAGGGAGGTCCACCAGCCGGACCTCCTCCAGGGGGCCCTGGAGAGCGTCCTGGATCTGCCGCAGGCGGTTCTCGATCTTCCGCTGGACCACCCCCAGGGCCCGGCGTTTCCGGATCACCGCCTGGCGCTGCTGGAGGAGCATCTCCTGGATCTTTTCCACCTCCCGGTGCTGGAGGAAGTCCCGGATCTGGTCCAGGGGCATCTCCAGGGCCCGGAGATAGCGGATGGTGTTCAGGCACTCAAACTGCCGGGTGCTGTAGTACCGGTACCCGCTGGCGGGGTCCACGTACTCCGGGGCCAGCAGGCCGATCTTCTCATAGTGGCGCAGGGTGCTCACGCTCACCCGGAACATCCGGGCCACCTCCCCGATGGGGAAGCACTCACGCTCTGCCATGGAACTGCCTCCCTTCCCAGAGGACGTAGACCAGGGTATAGGCCGCCATGATCCCCGACACCACCGGGGCCACGGTGCCCAGCATCCCCAGGTCCTGGGCGAAGTGGTTCCCCACATACCACACCAGGGGGATGCGCAGGAAGAGGGCCCCGCAGGTGCAGCTGACCATAGTCCACAGGGTCTTGGACCGGCCGTTGAGGTAGCCGTTGAGGCAGAACACGAAGGCCACCATAATATAGTCGTAGCTGCAGGCCTTGAAATAGGGCACCCCCGCGGCGATGACCCCCGCCTCGTCGGAGAACAGGCCGATCATGCTCTCCGGGTTCACCTGGGCCCAGGTCCAGAAGACCAGGGCCGCCGCCAGGGCAAAGGCCAGGCCGTACCACAGGGACTGCCGGGCCCGCCGGGGCTTCCCCGCCCCCATGTTCTGGGCGGTGATGGCCGCCAGGGCGTTGGCCACCGAGGTGGCCGAGAGCATGGAGAACACGTCGTACTTGGCCCCGATGCCCACCACCGCCGCGGCATACACCCCGCAGCCGTTCATCACCGCGGTGAGGTAGAGGAAGGAGATGCGCACCATCAGCTCCTGGAAGGAGATGGGGATGCCCACCCGGGCCAGTTCTTTCGCCATGGGCCGGGAGATGCGGAAGCTGTCGGGCTTGAAGTCAAAGATAAAGTGGTGCCGTTTCAGATAGACGATCCCCAGCACCATGCTCAGCCCCTGGGAAATCACCGTGGCCAGGGCGGTCCCCGGGGCCCCCAAATGGAACCCCGCCACGAACACCACGTCCAGCACGATGTTCGCCACGCAGGCCACCGCCACGAAGTACAGGGGGCGCACCGAGTCCCCATAGCCCCGGAGGACGGCGCTGAGGGCGTTGTACCCGCAGATGAAGAAGTTCCCCCAGGCGCAGATGGCCACATAGTCCATGGTGGCCTGGAAGGACTCCGCCGGGGTGTTCAGCAGGGTGAGCAGAGGGGCCTCAAACAGGAGCATCAGGGCGGTGAGGAGGACGGCCACCAGGGCGAACACCGTGAGGGTGGTGCCGATGGCCTCCTTCACCTTGTCCCAGCGCTCCATGCCGGTGTAGTTGCCCACCAGGATGGTCCCCCCCAAGGTGAGGCCGGTGACCAGGCTGGTGACGATCTGGGTCACCTGGGTGCCGGTGGACACCGCCGCCACCGCCTGGGCGTCGCAGAACTGCCCCACCACAAAGAGGTCCACCGCGCCGTACAGGGACTGCAGCACGTTGGCCAGCAGGAAGGGCACCGTGAAGGTCACCAGGGCCCTCCCCACGCTGCCCTTGGTGAGGGCGTTGGGCGCTTTGGTCACGGGGATCCTCTCCTTTCCCATGGATTGCCTGTCCAGGATAAACTCTACTACTATTGTAGAGTCAAGCCCCAAAACGGCCCGGCCCGCGCCCGGGCCCGGCAGGGGCCGGGTCCAGGGTACCACATCCCCCGCCGGGGCGCAAGGGGCGGGCGCCCCCGGTCTTTGCATTCCCCGCCCGTTTGTGGTAAAATGGGGCATCCATCCCACCCAACCCCTGCGTTTTTTTCGCAGCCTGACGAAAAGGAGATCCCCTATGCCCACCTTTCTTCGACGGGCCGCCGCCCTAGTGCTGTGCGCGGCCCTGCTGGTCCCCACCGCCCTGGCTTCGGACGCCCTTGGCAGCACCGTCTATGACTATACCTTAGATATCTGCGACGGCACCACCCTCACCCGGGAGGTGATGTGGAGCGCCTCCCAGGCAGACCTGCGCACCGAGAACTACGTCACCTACACCCCCTCCGCCAGCATCGCCCCGGTGGTGAGCTATGGCACCTCCGTGGTGAGCAAGCAGTCGGTGGCCGCCATGGCCCAGTCCCTGGAGACCGCGGGCCGCCGGGTCCTCAGCGGCATCAACGGGGATTACTTCGTCATGGCCACCGGCGACCCCCTGGGGCTGGTGGTCACCGACGGGGTGCTGCGCTCCTCCGCCTCCTACCTCCACGCCCTGGGGTTCCTGCCTGACGGCTCGGCCATCATCGGCACCCCCAACCTGGACCTGAAGGCGGACTTCAAGGGCTATTCCCTCAAGATCGCGGACATCAACAAGATCCGCACCAACACAGGGTTTTACCTCTTCACCGACGACTTCGCCTCCACCACCCGGAACACCCAGGCGGGGGTGGACGTGATCCTCTCCCCCAACACCCCCGGCGGGGAGCTGAAGATCGGCTCCACCCTCTCCTGCACCGTGGAGGAGGTCATCGAGGCCACCGGGGCCACCCCCATCCCCCAGGGGAAGCTCATCCTGTCCATCGCCAACGCCAGCGGGGAATGGCTCCAGGAGGTCATCCGCTCCCTGGCCCCGGGGGACTCGGTGGACATCCGCATCACCGCCCCGGATTCCCGGTGGAACGACGTGGAGTACGCCGTGGGGGGCATGTACCGCATCCTCCAGAACGGCGCGGTGGACACCTCCGCCTCCGACGGGGCGGCCGCTCCCCGCACCGCCGTGGGGATCAAGGCCAGCGGCGAGGTGGTCTTCTACACCATCGACGGCCGCCGCTCCGGCCACAGCGTGGGAGCCACCATCCAGATGGTGGCCCAGCGGCTGAAGGAGCTGGGGTGCGTGGACGCCATCCTCCTGGACGGGGGCGGGTCCACCACCATGGTGTCCACCTATCCCGACTACGGCTCCTCCTCCATCATCAACCGGCCCTCCGAGGGCACCCCTCGCTCGGTGAGCAACGCCGTGTTCCTCCTGTCCAACCTGGAACCCACCGGCCAGCCGGGGTCCCTCTATGTGACCCCCAAGAGCCTCACCCTCCTCCCCGGGGCCGCCACCCAGTGCACCGTCACCGCCATGGACACCGGCTGGTACCCCATGGACGAGCTCCCCGGGGAGATCACCTGGTCCTCCCCGGAGGGGGCGGTGAGCGCCAGCGGCCTCTTCACCGCCCCCCAGACCCCGGGGGTGTACACCGTCACCGCCCAGAACGGCGGGGTCACCGGCTCCACCCGGATCCACGTCCTCCAGGCCGACGCCATCTACGTCACCGACGAGGCCACCGGGAAGCGGCCCGGCTCCTACACCCTGGCCCCCGGGGCGCGCGTCAATCTCTCCGCCTCCGGCAGCTACCGCAGCGTGGCCCTCACCGGCGGGGACAGCCTCTTCCAGTGGACCGTGGAGGGGGACATCGGCACCATCACCCCCGACGGACAGTTCACCGCCGGGCCCACCTCCGCCACGGGGAAGATCCGGGTGTCCTCCGGCAGCCAGTCGGTGACCATCCCCGTCACCGTGGACGCCCCCGCCCGGTACACCCTCCTGGCCGACTTTGAGGGGAACGCCCCCGGCCTCACCCCCCAGAAGGCCGCCCTGACCCTGGACACCGCCCAGGTGAAGTATGGGACCCAGGCCCTCCGGGTATCCTATCAGGACGGGGCCCGGCTGGCCCTCTCCCAGCCCCTGGCGGAGGACGAGCGCTTCGTCTCCCTGTGGGTGTACGGCGACGGGTCGGGCAGCCGGGTGGCCGCCTGCTTCACCACCGGGGAGGGCACGGCGGCGGAGCAGACCCTGACTGACCTGAACTTCACCGGCTGGAAGCAGGTCTCCGCCGCCATCCCCGCCGGGGCGGAGGCCTTCCAGGGGCTGGCCCTCTCCGGGGGCAGCGGCACCCTGTGGCTGGACCAGCTGGTCCTGGCCAACCAAAAGGCGTGGGACAACCAGGCCCCTGTGGTGGACCTCTCCCTCCAGGGCAGCCAGGTCACCGCCCGGGTCACCGACAACGCCAAGGACGCCCTGTCCCCCGACCGGATGTCCCTCACCGTGGACGGCCAGGCCGTCCCCTTCACCTGGAAGGATGGCACCCTCACCGCCACCCTCTCCGGCCTGGGGGAGAGCAGCCACCAGATCACCCTCACCGCCGGGGACCCCTGCGGCAACCTGGGGCGGGACTCCGTGATGCGCTCCGGCACCGCCGCCAACCCCTTTGCCGACATGGAGGGCCACTGGGCCCTGCCCTACACCGGCCGCCTCCATGAGCGGGGCATCCTGAACGGCGTCTCCGCCACCGCCTTTGCCCCTGACCGGGACATCACCCGGGGGGACTTCGCCCTGATGACCGCCCGGTGGCTGGGGCTGGATCTGGAAGACTACGCCGGGGTCACCCTCCCCTATGCCGACGCCGGGGACATCCCCGCCTGGAGCGAGAACGCCGTGAAGGCCCTCCACACCCTGGGCATCCTCCAGGGGAGCACCGGCAGCGGCGGGCGGGACTATATCCACGCCCGGGCCTCCATCACCCGGGCCCAGGCCATGACCATCCTGGGCCGGGTGCTGGAAAAGGGCTATGCCCAGGCCGACCTGTCCGCCTTCTCCGACGGCGCCGCCGTCCCCGCCTGGGCCCGGGACCATGTGGCCACCCTGGTGGAGCTGGGGGTGGTGGGGGGCTCCAACGGCCAGCTGCGCCCCGACGCCCCGGTCAAGCGGGGGGAAGTGGCCAAAATGCTCTTTACCCTCTGGTAAAAAAAGTAATTTTTATGCAAAAAAGAAGAAGATAACCCTTGCAAAGGGCCACAGAATGTGGTAGTATGATTTGCAAACATTTGACGCCCCAGGGCACGTTTCCCTGGGACATGCCGCCCGGGACGGCGAGCCCGGGGCTTCGGCAGAGGAAAGGACTCTTAACATCATGGCAACTACCGTTATCTCGATCATTCAGGTCCTGGTGGGCGCGGTGCTCATCGTCTTTGTGCTGGGTCAGTCTGGCAAGCACTCCGGTCTGGGCATGATTTCCGGTGCCACAGACTCCTTCCTGTCCAAGAACAAGGCGAGAACCGCCGACGCGAAGCTGGCTAAGTGGACCAAGTGGGTCGCCTTAGTTTTCATTGTGCTGACCTTAGTCCTGAATTTTCTGTAATTGTATCTGCCCAAAATGCCCTTCCAACTCGGAGGGGCATTTTGCGTATATTTTTTGAAGAAACAACCAAGAGGTGATTTCCCTTATGACGCGCAACGAAGCCTTTTCCATGCTGGACCGAATGGCCAAAGGGATCGCGGAGATGTTCGGCTCCAACTGCGAGACGGTGATCCACGACCTGGCCGACCCCCTGCACCCGGTGCTGGCCATCTACAACGGCCACGTCTCCGGCCGGTCGGTGGGGTCCACCCAGGACGTCACCGGGGTGGAGCAGGATCTCTATTTGGACACCGACGTGGTAAACCTCCTGGCTGTGACCCCCAGCGGGCAGCAGACCAAGAGCTCCACCTTCTCCATCAAGGGGGAGGACTACCACCTGGGGTTCGGCATCAACTATGACTTCACCCCTCTGGCCTATGCCAACCGGGTCCTGCTGGACCTGATGCACACCGAGGTGGACTTCCACAGCGCCGTGTACACCGCCCGGGACACCGGCATCAGCGAGATCTTCGACGCCGCCCTGCTCCGGGTGGGCAAGCCCGCCCGGGAGATGAACAAGGCCGACCGCCTGCGGGTGATCGAATACCTGAAGAACATGGACGCCTTCTCCTACCGCCGGGCGGTGCCCTATGTGGCCGCCCACCTGGGGGTGTCCCGGTACACGGTGTACAAGTACCTGGACGAGGTGAACGCCCGCCAGCAGGCCAAAGAGGAGGCCTGAGATGGAACACCAGCACGCCATCGAAACCTATTTCGCCCAGCGGGAGGAGCAGCTGGTGGAGGCCGTCTCCCGCCTGGTGCGCATCGACAGCACCCTGGGCCCCGCCCAGCCCGGCCAGCCCTTCGGCCCCGGCCCCGCCGCCGCCCTGGAGGAGCTGCTCTGCCTGGCCCGGGAATGGGGCCTGGCCGGGGAGAACCTCTCCGGCTATATCGGGGCGGTGGACTTAAACGGCCAGGAGACCGCCCTGCACATCCTGGGCCACCTGGACATCGTGGACCCCGGCGAGGGGTGGACGGTGACCCAGCCCTTCCAGCCGGTGGTGAAGGACGGCCTGCTCTATGGCCGGGGCTCCTCCGACGACAAGGGCCCCCTGGTGGCCGCCCTGCTGGCCATGAAGGCGGTGAAGGACCTGGGGCTGCCCCTGCGGAAGAACGTCCGCCTTCTGGCCGGCACCGACGAGGAGACCGGCTTCCGGGACGTGAAGTGGTACTACGCCAACCACCCCTACGCCCCCCACACCCTCTCCCCCGACGCCGACTTTCCCATCATCAACCTGGAGAAGGGCCATTACCAGCCCCTCTTCCAGGCCGACTGGCAGCCGGAGACCGCCCTGCCTCGGGTGACCGCCTTCTCCGGGGGCACCCGGGTGAACATGGTCCCCTCCAAGGCGGAGGCCACCCTCCTGGGCATCGCCCCCCAGCAGGTGGAGGCGGCCTTCCAGGCCCTGGACCTGGGGGGCGCGGCCTGCACCTGCCAGCTGGAGGGCCCCAACCTCCGGGTGCTGTGCACCGGGCAGAACGCCCACGGCTCCACCCCCCAGGAGGGGGTCAACGCCCAGACCGCCCTGCTGGCCCTGCTCAGCGCCCTGCCCCTGACCGACTGCCCCTCCACCCGGGCCGTCCGGGCCCTCCACGCCCTGTTCCCCCACGGGGACCACGGGGGGCAGGCCCTGGGCATCGCCCAGGCCGACGAGCTCTCCGGCCCCCTCACCCTGGCCTTCACCATGCTCTCCCTGTCCGGGGAGGGCTGCACCGGGCGGTTTGACGTCCGCAGCCCCCTCTCCGCCACCGAGGCCACGGTGAAAGCGGTGGCCGACGCCGCCCTGGAACAGGCCGGCTTCACTGTCCAGGGGGAGATGGATCCCCCCCACTACGTCCCCGAGAGCGACCCCTTCCTCCGCACCCTGGCCCAGTGTTATGAGGCCTACACCGGCCAGCCCGGCACCTGCCTGGCCATCGGCGGGGGGACTTACGTCCACGACATCCCCGGCGGGGTGGCCTTTGGCCCCAACATGCCGGGCTTCGTCTCCAATCTCCACGGCCCGGATGAGCGCATCCGGGTGGCCGACCTGCTCACCACCGGGAAGATCTATGCCCAGGTGATCCTGGCCCTGTGCCTGTGAGCGGATAAGGCCTTCTCCATTCCCCCGCGCCGGTTCCACCCTCTGGCCCCCCTCCGGGCCCAGAGGGTGTTTTTCCGCCGCCGGGTCCCTTTTCCCACGTTTCACGCAAGGAGATGTTCCCCGTGTCCTCCCTTCAGCACCCCATGCAGGCCTTCGACGGCCTGCCCATCCGCACCGCGGTCTTCCGCCAGGTCCTCCCGGCGGTGGCCAGCCAGATGATCACCCTGATCTATAACCTGGCCGACACCTACTTCGTGGGCATGCTCAACCAGCCCAGCCAGACGGCGGCCATCACCGTGGTCTACTCCCCCTTTCTGATGCTCACCGCCCTGTCCAACCTCTTCGGGGTGGGCGGAGCCAGCGCCCTGGCCCGGGCCCTGGGCCACCAGGAGGAGGGCAAGGCCCGGGAGATCGCCGCCATCGCCTTCTGGTGGGGGGCGGGGGCCAGTCTGGTGTTCTGCGCCCTGTTCTGGTTCCTGGCCGCCCCCATCCTCCAGCTGTGCGGGGCCACGGAGGAGACCCTCCCCATCGCCCTGGGCTATGCCCAGTGGACGGTGGTCATCGGCGGCCCGGCCACCATCCTCAGCACCCTGCTGGCCAACCTCATCCGGGCGGAGGGGAAGGCCGGGCAGGCCTCCTTCGGCGTCTCCCTGGGGGGCGTGACCAACCTGGTGCTGGACCCCCTGTTCATCCTCCCCCAGTTCCTGGGGCTGGGGGCCGTGGGGGCCGGTATCGCCACCTGCCTGTCCAACGTGCTGTCGGTGGTGTACTTCCTCCTGTGCCTGGTGCGGCAGCGGAACGAGAGCGTCATCGACCTCCACCCCCGGCACCTGAAGCACAGCCGGAAGTACCTGGGGAACATCTTGGCCATCGGCTTCCCCTCCGCCGTGCAGTACGCCCTCACCGTGGTGGCGGTGGCCGCCCAGTCCCGGTTCGTGTCCCAGTACACCACCGAGGCCGTGGCCGCCCTGGGCATCGTGAAGAAGCTGGACCAGCTCCCCCTGTACTTCTCCATCGGGGTGGCCAACGGCCTGCTCCCCCTGCTGGCCTATCACTACGCCGCCGGCCACCGGGAGAAGCGCCGGGCAGCCTTCCGCCTGGGGGCGGGGGTGTCCCTGGCCTTCGCCCTGGCCAGTGTGGTGTGCTTTGAGATCTTCGCCCCCCAGCTGGCCGCCCTGTTCATCGACGACGCCGCCACCATCCACTACGCCGCCGGGTTCCTCCGGCGGATGGTCCTGGCCATGCCCATGATGTCCCTGTGCTACCCCATGATCATCCAGTTCCAGGCCATGGGGAAGGTGAAGGCCTCCCTGGTGTGCTCCATCCTGCGGAAAGGGGTGCTGGACATCCCCCTGCTCTTCCTGATGGATGCCCTGCTCCCCCTCTACGGCTGCATGTGGGTGCAGCCCATGGTGGACACCATCTCCCTCCTGGCCGCCCTGGGGTTTTACCGGCGGATGAAGGATGTGTGAGCCACGCCAAAGGCCCCCCGCTCCCGGTCCGGAGCGAGGGGCCTTTGGTTTTCGCCTCAGATTCAGATGGGAATGGCCCGGGTCATGAGGCGGTCGCAGACGGCGTCGATATTGGTCTTGTCCACGTGGGCCTGGTCCATGGTCTGCTTCACCCGGTCCACCAGGATCTCGTTGCGCAGGTCGGCCAGCTGACCCATCACCCCCAGCCGCCGGCCCAGGCGGAAGATGTTCTGGGTGTCCTCCGGCAGGTCCAGGAAGCGGTCGATGAGGGCCAGCATCCGGTCCTTGTCCTGGGGCAGGCGGCCCTTGAGCTCCAGGAGGATGTTGAGGATGTGGTCGCTGTCCACCCAGCTGGTGATGCCGTGGAGGTTCTGGAGAAATAGGCGGATCTCCCCGATGGTCTCCACATCGTTGGGCCGGGTGAGGATGCCCTTTTCATAGTCCTCGTACATCTCCAGATTTTCCGCCAGGGCCATGGAGCGGATGCGGATGAAGTCGGGGTTCACCTGGTTCATCACGTCGGCGGTGTCCAGGGCGCTCTCCCGGGCGTACTCCCGCCCCCCCATGCCTGGCATGTAGAACTCGTTGATCTCGATGCCGGCGGCCATGGCCTTGATCCCCGCCTCGATCTGGGCCTGCTTGGTGACCCCCTTGCGCATCATCTTCAGGATGTGGTCGTTGCCCGTCTCCAGGCCGATGTGGAAGCGGTTGAGCTTCAGCTCCCGGTAGCGCTTGAGCCGGTCCAGGGAGAGGCGGTTGATGGTGTCCGACCGGGCATAGGTGGTGATCCGCTGGATCTGGGGGAATGTGGCGTTCAAATATTCCAGCACGTCGGTGAGCTCGTCGGGGTTCATCAGCAGCCCGTTGCCGTCCTGGAAAAAGACGGAGTCCATGCCGCTCTGGACCCAGTGGTAGGCCATGGACAGGGCCTCGTAGTCCGCGTCGGACTTGGCCTGGCGGGGGGGCGCCTTGTCCTGGAACACGTCCACCCAGTATTTGATGAGGTCGATGTCCTTCTTCACGTCCTCCGCCCGGCGGATGCTGAAGGGCACGTCCCGGTAAAAGCCGCAGAAGCGGCACTTGTTCCAGCCGCAGCCCCGGTTAATCCGCAGCAGCAGGCTGTATGCCTCGCTGGGGGGGCGGATGGGGCCCAGTTCAAAGCCGTTGTAGGATGGGGTTTTTGGCACGGCGGGGTCCTCCTTTGGGTATCGTTTGGGGGTATTATACCCGAAGCGGGCCCCGGGGGCAAGTGAGGAGGGCACAAAGTGCCCCCGACCGGCGGGCCGGGGGCGGATTTTTGGCGGAAGGGAGTCCTTTTTTGTGCGCTTTTCCTCCCCTTCCCGGCGAAAAAAATCTTGCCATTCTCCCCCAAGACCTGTATAATAGTTCCGGTATTTTTTCCGACGAAAGGATGCTGCTTATTTTTACCGATTTATTGGAGGATATATTACTATGGCAGGCGTGATTTCCAGAGGCATTCAGGGCCCCATCATCCGGGAAGGGGACGACATTGTCGACATCGTCGTGCAGAGCGTGTACGCGTCCGAGAAGGCAGACCACTATTCCCTGCAGAACCGGGACGTCATCGCGGTCACCGAGTCCGTGGTGGCCCGGGCCCAGGGCAACTATGTCACCGTGGACCAGGTGGCCCAGGACATCCGCAACAAGTTCCCCACCAAGAAGCTGGGGCTGGTCTTCCCCATTCTCAGCCGCAACCGTTTCTCCATGTGCCTCAAGGCCATCGCCCGGGCCATGGACGAGGTGGTGGTCCTCTTCAGCTACCCCAACGACGAGGTGGGCAACCCCCTCATGGTCCGTTCGGCCTATCTGAAGAACCGCTACAGCGGCGTGTATGACTTCGAGGAGGCCGACTTTGTCAAGACCTTCGGCTCCCCCGTGCATCCCTTCACCGGGGTGAACTACCTGGACTTCTACCGGGAGGTCATCGAGGGCGAAGGGGCCAAGGCCACCTTCCTCTTCTCCAATGACTGCCGCTACA
Organism: Candidatus Evtepia faecavium; assembly: GCA_019115545.1. Classification (GTDB taxonomy): domain Bacteria; phylum Bacillota; class Clostridia; order Oscillospirales; family Oscillospiraceae; genus Evtepia; species Evtepia faecavium. The sequence continues at coordinate 1,740 of DXDK01000018.1, read as the reverse complement.
TCGCGTCCTACTGCGACAGTATCCTCTGCTGCGATATCCACACCCGGAACGAGACCCGGGACGTGCTCCAGTCCATGGGCAAGCAGGTGCTCACCCTGGCCGACATCATGTCCGCCCCCGTGGACGGCAGCGGCTACCACGAGGCCTACGGCATGCTGGGCTCCAACAAGGCCAACGAGGAGAAGCTGAAGCTCTTCCCCCGGAACTGCCAGCCTGTGGTGGACGGCATCCAGGCCCGGATCAAGGCCGAGCGCGGCCTGGACGTGGAGGTCATGGTCTACGGCGACGGCGCCTTCAAGGACCCCGTGGGGGGCATCTGGGAGCTGGCCGACCCCGTGGTCTCCCCTGCCTACACCGCCGGCCTTTCCGGCAAGCCCAACGAGCTGAAGCTGAAGTTCCTGGCCGACAACGACTTCGCTGACCTCACCGGCGAGGCCCTGAAGCAGGCCATCCAGAAGGAGATCCGCGCCAAGAGCGCCGACCTGGTGGGGGACATGAGCTCCGAGGGCACCACCCCCCGGCAGTACACCGACCTGCTGGGCTCCCTGTGCGACCTGACCTCCGGCTCCGGCGACAAGGGGACCCCCTTCATCGTCATCCAGAACTACTTCACCAACTACGCCGAGTAAACCCAAACACCCCCAGCCCCCGGTCTCCCCAAGCGGGACCGGGGGCTTTTCTCTGGCCGCCCTTGTGGGGGCAGGGGCGCTGTGCTATGATAGGAGAGCGAAAGGAGGGGACTTGCCTTGCACCCCACCCACCATTTTGACGTACTCATCCTCGGCGGCGGGGCCGTGGGCTGCGCCGTGGCCCGGGAGCTGGCCCGGTACCGCCTGTCCATCGCCCTGGTGGAGAAGGAGGCCGACGTGGCCGCCGGCACCAGCGGGCGCAACTCCGCCGTGGTCCACGCCGGGTTCAACAACCGCCCCGGCAGCCTGATGGCCCGCCTCTGCGTGGCGGGGAACCGGGGCTTTCCCGCCCTGTGCCGGGAGCTGGACGTGCCCTTCCGAAAGACGGGGAAGATCCTGGTGGCCTTTGACCGGGAGGACCTGGCCACCCTCCGCCGCCTGAAAGCCCAGGGGGAGGCCAACGGCTGCCAGGGGCTGGAACTGCTGGACGAGGATCAGCTCCACGCCAAGCTCCCCCAGATCGGGGGCATCGGGGGCTTTTTCTCCCCGGAGACGGGGATCTGCGACCCCTTCCTCTACACCGTGGCCCTGGCGGAGAACGCCGCGGCCAACGGGGTGGCCTTCTTCCTGAACCACCCTGTCACCGCCATCGCCCCCGCCGCTGGGGGGTACCAGGTGACCGCCGGGGGGGAGGGCTTCTCCGCCCGGGTGGTGGTGAACACCACCGGGCTGTACAGCGGCCAGGTGGCCGCCCTGGCCGGGGTGGAGGGGTATCACATCTACCCCTGCCGGGGGGAATACTTCATCCTGGACCAGATCGCCGACGGCCTCCTCCCCCTGCCGGTCTACCCCGCCCCCCGGGCAGGCGAGGGGGGGCTGGGGATCCACCTCACCCCCACCGTCCACGGGAACATCCTCCTGGGCCCCAGCGCCGAATACATTGACTCTCTGGAGGACACTGCCTCCACCCAGCCGGTGCTGGACCGGCTGTTTCAGGAGGCCCAGCAGCTCCTCCCCAGCCTGAACCGGCGGCAGATCATCGGCGCCTATGCCGGCCTGCGGCCCAAGCAGGCCCCCCCGGGGGAGGGGGGCTACCGGGACTTCGTGGTCC
>DXDK01000118.1 GCA_019115545.1 Candidatus Evtepia faecavium | reverse complement strand
AAAAAGCGGGATACCCCGAAGGATATCCCAAACCAGAGTGGGGAGTCCAGAGGGGAGAAACTCTCCCCTCTGGTGTTCTTTCCTCCATTTCTCACAGGAGAAATGGAGGCCGCCGGCAGGCATCCCCCCGGGGCGCTGCGCCCCGAGGTTGGTAAAAGCCTTGACCACCCGCAGGGTTCGTACCCACGGAGGCCAGGCCCCCGGCCCCACCTGGCAGGTTCAAACCTGCGCCGGTTTGACGGGACCACCTACCGATGCCACGCAGTGAGGCGTCTGCCTTACAGTTCCACCACCAGCCCGGTGGAGAACTGCTCCACCATCTCCCCCAGCTCCTCCCGGAGCAGGGCAAACCCCCGCTCCCCGGTGCAGTGTCCGGTGAGGACCCGCTCCACCCCGGTGTCCCGGAGGCGGCGGGCCAGGGCCCGGACTTCCTGGTCCGGGGTGGCGTAGAGGTGGAAGCCCCCCACAATGGCCCGGATGGGCCGGCCGGGGAAGGCGGCCTGGACCTCCCGGACCACGGTGTCCGCCCCGGCGTGGCAGCAGCTGTTGCACAGGACCAGGCCGCGGGGGGTGTCCAGCACCAGGGTCTGCTCGTGGGAGAAATCGTCGGGGACCCACTGGCCCCCCTCCAGGCGGAACATCCCGGCGGCCGCTCCCTTTTGTTCCAGGCCGGGGGTGGTGTGGGGGAGAAGGGTCACCCCAGGCAGGGGGGAGAAGGCCCCCTCCACGTACCGGATCCGGGAGGCGAACCGGGCCAGCAGGCCCCGGCGGGGCCCCTCATACCGCCACAGGCCGGGGAAGTGGTCAAAGCAGGTCTCCCCGCACCCCTGGCGGAGGTAGAAGGGGGCGGCGGCGTTCCGGGCAAAGAAGGCGTCCATCCCGTCGGCGTGGTCCCAGTGGGCGTGGGAGAGGACGCCCAAGGCCACGGCCCCCAGGTCCAGCCCCAGCGCGTCAGCGTTCCGGGCAAAGAGATCGCTGGCCCCGGTGTCCAGCAGGAGGGCGTGCCCCTGGTATTCCAGGTACAGGGAGAGGCCCCACTCGGCCTCCAGCCCCCGGGCGGGGAGGTTGTCGGAGAGAACGGTGATGCGCATGGCAGCGCCTCCTTTTCAGAATAGGGGGATCGGGAGCGCCCCTTCCGGCGGAAGCGGCGGTAGGACCGCAGGCCGAAAAACGGCCGGCCGGGGGAGAAACCACGTGGGCAGGGCCCCTTTGGCCCTGCCCGGCGCGGTATCCTGGGGGATTACGGAGTGATGACGGGCTTGCCCTCCCGGTCCAGCAGGGGCGTGAAGCCCGCGGCGTTTCCGCTCCGGTGGAACAGGTAGTGCACGCCGGTCTCCGTGTCCACCCAGATCTCCATGACGTCCAGGGTGCCTTGGCTATAGATTTTCTGAAAGCGGTTCATAGCAGGTGCCTCCTGTTTTTTCATCAAAGTGTTCAGCCAGCCGTGGGGGTCCCGGTGAAGATCATCTTGGCGGCCACCTTGTCGCTGCCGGCGTTGAAGGCGTCTACCTCCACCACGATGAGCTGCCGGCCCCGCTTGATGACGGTGGCCACGGCCACGGCCTTGTCCACGGTGATGGCCCGGAGGAAGTTGACCTTGTACTCCACTCCGATGACGGAGTGGCCCTCCGGCAGCACGGTGATGGCCGCATACCCCGCTGCCGCCTCGCAGAGGGAGCCGATGACGCCCCCGTGGAGCAGCCCCGTCTGCTGGAGCAGGTCGTCCCGCTTCTGGCAGGAGATCACCACCCGGCCCTCCTGGGCGTCCTCTACTTTCAGGCCCAGGAGCCGGCCAAAGCTCTGGTTCTGCAGGCCCTGCTCCACTCTGGCCATGAGATCGTTCATTGTTGTTCACCTTTCGGCTCCGGGATCCCCTGGGGCCGCCTTTCTTTTTGCGTTGCTCATAGTCCCCCGAAGGGGCATGGCACCATGGTACCACATCCCGCACCCGGGCACAAGCCGAAATTCCCAGGCATACTTCCGGGACGAGCCGGCATAGGATGCCTTAGCTTGCAGAGGAGGTGATCCCATGACCCCTTGGGACAAGGTCCTGCCCGGGTTTTTGCGGGACATGCTGGCCGTCCTCCCCCCGGGGGAGCGGGAGGAGGTGGAGGAGCTCCGCCTCCGGGAGGGCTTCCCCCTCTCCGCCCTCCGGGCGGGGGAGGAGGTCACCCACCCCGCCTGGCGGGGCCGCCCCCTCACCCAGGAGGACCTCCGCCGGGTGGTGGAGACGGCGGGGGGCGGGTCGGTCCACACCATCCTGGACCAGCTCCGGGGCGGGTATGTCACAGCCCCCGGCGGGGTCCGCCTGGGGCTGTGCGGGGAGGGGGCCGTCCGGGACGGGGCGCTGCTGTCCTTCCGGCGCATCACCTCCCTGGCCCTCCGGGTGCCCCACCGGATGGAGGGGATCGCCCGCCCCCTGCTGCCCCAGCTGGACCGGGGAGAGGGGGTGCCCAGCACCCTGATCCTCTCCCCGCCGGGGCTGGGAAAAACCACCCTGCTCCGGGACCTGATCCGCTGCCTCTCCTCCGGGGAGGGGACCGCCCCCCGCCGGGTGGGGGTGGCCGATGAGCGGGGGGAGCTGGGGGCGGGGGCGCTGCGCTATGCCCTGGGGCCCCGGGCCGACGTGCTGGAGAACTGCCCCAAGGCCCAGGCCCTGATGATGCTCCTCCGGGGGATGTCCCCCCAGGTGCTGGCCGCCGACGAGATCACCGCCCCGGAGGACCTCCGGGCCATGGAGACCGCCGCCGGCTGCGGGGTGACCCTCCTGGCCACCGCCCACGGGGGGAGCTGGGAGGAGCTGCGCCTGCGCCCCCTCTACCGGGACCTGCTGGCGGCGGGGATCTTTCAAAAGTTCGTTTTCATCTCCCTGGAAGGGGGCCGCCGGGTGTACACCGTCCGGGACGGGGAGGTCCCCCCGTGAC
>DXDK01000117.1 GCA_019115545.1 Candidatus Evtepia faecavium | reverse complement strand
CCATGTTGTAACGGTTGGCAGTCTCAATCACATTGTCGTCCCGGATGGACCCGCCGGGCTCCACAATGTAGGTCACACCGGACTTTCTCGCCCGCTCCACGTTGTCCCCAAAGGGGAAGAAGGCGTCAGAGCCCACGGTGACCCCGGTCTGGGTGGCGATCCAGTCCTTCTTCTCCTGGGCGGTGAGGGGCTCGGGGCGGACGGCAAAGATCCCCTGCCAGGCCCCGTCCCGGAGGACGTCCTCGTACTCGTCGGACAGGTACACGTCGATGGCGTTGTCCCGGTCGGGCCGGCGGATGCCGGGCAGGAACTGCAGGGCCAGGGTCTTGGGGTGCTGGCGGAGGTACCAGTTGTCCGCCTTGCTCCCCGCCAGGCGGGTGCAGTGGATGCGGCTCTGCTGGCCGGCGCCCACGCCGATTGCCTGGCCGTCCTTCACATAGCACACGGAGTTGGACTGGGTGTATTTCAGGGTGATGAGGGCCACGATCATGTCCACCTTGGCCTGCTGGGGCAGGGTCTTGTTCTCGGTGACCAGGTTCTCCAGGAGGCTCTCGTCGATCTTGAAGTTGTTTCTCCCCTGCTCAAAGGTGATGCCGAAGACGTCCTTGTGCTCCTGGGGCGCGGGGACGTAGCTGGGGTCGATCTTCACCACGTTGTACTTCCCCTTTTTCTTGCCCTTGAGGATCTCCAGGGCCTCGGGGGTGTAGTCCGGCGCGATGACCCCGTCGGAGACCTCCGCCTTGAGGTAGGCGGCGGTGGCGGCATCACAGGTGTCGCTGAGGGCCGCCCAGTCACCGTAGGAGCACAGCCGGTCCGCCCCCCGGGCCCGGATATAGGCGCAGGCGATGGGGCTGAGCTCGGCGGCAGGATCCACAAAGTAGATGGCCTTGTCTGTCTCGCTCAGGGGCAGGCCCACAGCAGCCCCTGCGGGGGAGACGTGCTTGAAGGAGGCCGCTGCAGGCAGGCCGGTGGCCTCTTTCAGCTCCTTCACCAGCTGCCAGGAATTCAGGGCGTCCAGGAAGTTAATGTACCCCGGCTTGCCGTTGAGGACCTCCAGGGGCAGCGCCCCCCCGTCCTTGCGGAAGATGCGGGCGGGCTTCTGGTTGGGGTTGCAGCCGTATTTCAGTTCCAGTTCATGCATAGGTTCTCCCTCTCCTCTCTCGGTTATTGATATTTGTTGACGATCCGCTCTTCCCACGTCCCCGTGGCCAGGTCGGTGTAGCGGACGTAGAGGGAGATCTTGTTGGCTTCGTTGAGGTGGTTCCAGATGAGGTTCACGCAGCCCTCCAGGGTGTCGGGGATGGCCACCCGCTCCGGCTCCCCCTGGAAGGTGGGGATGGGGCTGCCATCGGTGACGTAAGTATGGAGGAAGTGCCCCACCCCGGCCAGGCCGGGATAGGCAAAGGTGTACCGGGCGCAGGCAGTGCCCTCGGCGTCGGCGCTCTTCAGGATGGAGAGCTTATAGCTGCCGTCCGGGGAGAGCAGGCCGGAGATCCGGGGGGTCCAGTTGGGGCCGTCGGGCTCGAATTCCCGGGTGGAGAGGGCCTGCTCAAAGGGAAGTCCCTGTTCCAGAAAGTCCCGGATGGTGTCGGTCTGGTCGCCGTTGGTGACGATGAGGCCCCGGCCCATCTGCCGCACGGGGTGGTAGATGATGAGGCTGGGGTCGGCCAGCTTGGCCGGGTCATAGGCCTGGGTGCGGATGCCGTCGGGCTCTTTCACAAACACCCGGTTGCGGCTGTTCTCGCTGCGGCCCATGATGAAGTAGGCCGCCACGGACTGCCGCCCGTCGGCCGTTTTGCCCAGGACGATGCCCCGGCCGGGATAGGGGTTCCCCGCCAGCAGGGCCGCCAGGTCGTGGGTTTCATAGACGTTCATTGGTCCTTTTCCCTCCTGATCTCTTCCGATATCATCTGGGTGGCCTGGGGCAGGAGGATCCACTCCGCCTGCTCCATCACCCGTCGCTGCAGCACTTCCGGGGTGTCCCCGGGGAGCACATCCACCGCCTTCTGGAGGAGGATCTCCCCCCCGTCGGGCACCTCGTTGACGAAGTGGACGGTGGCGCCGGTGACCTTCACCCCGTAGTCCAGGGCGGCCTGGTGGACCTTCAGCCCATAGTACCCCTTCCCGCAGAAGGCGGGGATGAGGGAGGGGTGGACGTTGAGGATCCGCCGGGGCCAGCGGCTGGTAAAGGCTTCGCTGAGGATGCTCATAAAGCCCGCCAGGACGATGAGCTCCACCCCGTGGTCCGCCAGGGCCTGGGAGATGGCCGTCTCAAAGGCCCCCTGGCTGCCCAGCGCCTTCCGGCTGCACACCACGGCGGGGACCCCCGCCTGCTGGGCCCGGGTGATGGCATAGGCCTTGGGGTTGCTGGCCACCACCAGGACGATCTCCCCGTCGGGGAGCTTGCCGCCCTTCTGGGCGTCCAGCAGGGCCTGGAGGTTGGTCCCCCCGCCGGAGACCAGCACGGCGATTCGGGTCTTGCTCACCATAGGATCACGCCCTCGTCCCCGGCCACGATCTCGCCCAGGCGCACGGGGGCCTCCCCGGCGGCCCGGAGGGCGGCCAGGGCCTGGTCGGCCTCCTCCTTGGCCACCACCACGGTCATGCCGATGCCCATGTTGAAGGTGTTGAACATCTCCCGCCGGGGGATGTTCCCCTTGGCCTGGATGAGGTCGAAGATGGGCAGCACGGGCACGTCGGCCTCCCGGATCTTGGCGCTCATCCCCTTGGGCAGGCTGCGGGGGATGTTTTCATAGAAGCCGCCCCCGGTGATGTGGGAGACGGATTTCACAGTGACCTGTTCCATCAGGGCCAGGATGCTCTTGACATAGATGCGGGTGGGGGTGAGGAGGGTCTGGCCCAGGCTCTTGCCTCCCAGCTCGGGCACAGGGGCCTTCAGGTCGGTGTGCTCCACGTCAAAGACCTTCCGCACCAGGGAGAAGCCGTTGGAGTGGACCCCGGAGGAGGGCAGGCCCAGGACCACGTCCCCGGGCTGGATGGTGGTCTTGTCAAAGACCTTGGCCTTGTCCACCACGCCCACGGAGAAGCCCGCCAGGTCGTACTCGTCCACGGGGTAGAACCCGGGCATCTCGGCGGTCTCCCCGCCGATGAGGGCGGCCCCGGACTGGACGCACCCCTCGGCCACGCCGGAGACGATCTGGGCGATCTTCTCCGGCACGTTCTTCCCGCAGGCGATGTAGTCCAGGAAGAACAGGGGCTTGGCCCCCACACAGATGATGTCGTTGACGCACATGGCCACGCAGTCGATGCCCACGGTGTCGTGTTGGTCCATGAGGAAGGCCAGCTTCAGCTTGGTGCCCACCCCGTCGGTGCCGGAGACCAGAACGGGGTGGGTGATCCCCGCCAGGTCCAGTTCAAACAGCCCGCCGAAGCCGCCGATGTCCGACAGGGCGCCGGCGGTCATGGTCTTGGCAATGTGGGTCTTCATGAGCTCCACCGCTTTGTACCCGGCGGTGATGTCCACCCCGGCGGCGGCGTAGCTGTCGGATCTCGATTGCTGATTCATGACACTCATTCCTTTCCGTTCCAGCAGTAGGTGCAGACCTTGCAGGGGTCCAGGCCGATGGCCTGGAGGAGCTTGTCCAGGGACTGGTACCCCAGGGAGGTGAAGTGGAGTTTTTCACAGATGGCCTCCCGGAGCTTTCTCCCCCGCTCCGTGCTGGGGTCGCTGTATTCCTCCAGATGCTTGTCCCCCTCTTCCCCTTCCAGCTCGTAGACGGTGCGCCGGGCGATGAGCTCCATGGGGGAGCGGCTGGTGGAGAAGTTCAGGAACTTGCAGCCGTACATGATGGGGGGGCAGGCCGAGCGGATGTGGACCTCCTTGGCGCCGTTGGCGTAGAGGAACTCCACCGTCTCCCGCAGCTGGGTACCCCGGACGATGCTGTCGTCCACGAAGAGGAGCTTCTTGCCCTCGATGAGCTCGTGGACGGGGATCTGCTTCATCTTGGCCACCCGGTCCCGCTCCTTCTGGTTGGTGGGCATGAAGCTGCGGGGCCAGGTGGGGGTGTACTTGATAAACGGCCGGGCAAAGGGGATGCCGCTCTCGTTGGCGTAGCCGATGGCGTGGGGGGTGCCGGAGTCGGGGACGCCGCTGACGTAGTCGATGTCCTGGGCGGTGCCCTCCTCCCGGTCAGTCTTGGCCAGCAGGGCGCCGTTGCGGTTGCGCATGACCTCCACGTTGACCCCCTCGTAGTTGGAGTTGGGGTAGCCGTAATAGGTCCACAGGAAGGCGCAGATCCGCATCTCCTTCTCCGGGGGAAGGAGGGTCTCCCACCCGGACTCGGTGATCTTCACCACCTCCGCCGGGCCCAGTTCATAGGCGTCGTGGTAGCCCATCTTCTGGTAGGCAAAGGACTCGAAGGCCACGCAGCAGCCCTCCTCGTCCTGGCCGATGTGGATGGGCAGGCGGCCGAACTTGTCCCGCCCGGCGATGAGACAGTCGGGGGTCATGATGAGCACGGACACCGTCCCCTCCACCACGTTCTGGGCATAGCGGATGCCCTCGGCGATGGTGGGCCGCTGGCTGATGAGGGTGGCCACCAGCTCGTTGGAGTTCACCCGGCCGCCGCTCATGGCCTCGAAGTGGCCGTCGGCGTCGGAGAGCAGCTGCTGGATGAGCTGGTCCTCGTTCTTGATGACCCCCACCACGCAGATGGCATAGGTCCCGTGGACGGAGCGCACCAGCAGGGGCTGGGGGTCGGTGTCGCTGATGCTGCCGATGCAGCGCTTGCCTACCATCTCCCCCACGGTCTTGTCGAACTTCGTGCGGAAGGGGGCGTTTTCAATGTTGTGGATCTCCCGCTGGAAGCCCAGCTCCGGGTCCCAGGCGGCCATGCCGCCCCGGCGGGTGCCCAGGTGGGAGTGATAGTCCGTGCCGAAATAGACGTCCAACACCACGTCACGGTTGGAGATGGCACCGCAAAAACCACCCATGGTTCATCCCTCCTTTTTTACTTTCCCTGATTGAACTCCGCTTCCACGCCGGCGTTCTTCTCCAGCACCTTCTGGGACTCCGCCGCTCTGGCCTGGCGGAGCTTTTCGGCCAGGGCCTCGTCGGAGACCGCCAGGATCTGGATGGCCAGGAGGGCGGCGTTGGCGGCGCCGTCGATGGCCACGGTGGCCACGGGGATCCCCGTGGGCATCTGGACGGTGGAGAGCAGGGCGTCCAGCCC
>DXDK01000116.1 GCA_019115545.1 Candidatus Evtepia faecavium | reverse complement strand
GGTGTCTGGCGCCCTCTGTTACACGGGGGGACAGACGCTGCTTGCAGAGCGACCAGGGCGACAATAAAACATGGCCTCCCACGCAGAATCGCGTGGGAGGCCATTTCTTTTACGTATTGCACTCACTGCAGATCCAGGTTAAAGAACGCGTCCTTCCCCAGGTACTGGGCCACCTCGTCCAGCTCCTCCTCGATGCGCAGCAGCTGGTTGTACTTGGCCACCCGGTCGGTGCGGCTGGGGGCGCCGGTCTTGATCTGCCCGGCGTTCAGGGCCACGGCCAGGTCGGCGATGGTGGTGTCCTCGGTCTCCCCGGAGCGGTGGGAGACCACGGCGGTGTACCCCGCCCGGTTGGCCATCTGGATGGCGTCCAGGGTTTCGGTGAGGGTGCCGATCTGGTTGACCTTGATGAGGATGGCGTTGGCCACCCCCTTCTGGATGCCGGTCTTCAGCCGCTGGGTGTTGGTGACGAACAGGTCGTCCCCCACCAGCTGGAGGCGGCTCCCCAGGGTCTTGGTGAGCAGGGCCCAGCCCTCCCAGTCGTTCTCCCCCATGCCGTCCTCCAGGGAGAGGATGGGGTAGTGGTCGGCAAACTTCTTCCACATGTTCACCAGCTGCTGCCGGGTCATGGTCTTCTTGGCCTTGGGCAGGTCATAGCAGCCGGTGTCGGGGTTGTACCACTCGGAGGTGGCCGCGTCGATGGCGATCATGAAGTCGTCATAGGGCTTGTACCCGGCGGCCTCGATGGCGGCCACGATGGCCTTCAGGGCGTCCTCGTCCCGCTTCAGGTTGGGGGCGTAGCCCCCCTCGTCCCCCACGCCGGCGGCGGGGGTGCCGTTGTCCTTCAGCACGGTCTTCAGGGTGTGGAAGACCTCGGCGCACATCCGCAGGGCTTCCTTCCAGCTCTTGGCCCCCACGGGCATGATCATGAACTCCTGGATGTCCACGTTGTTGGTGGCGTGGGCCCCGCCGTTGAGGATGTTCATCATGGGCACAGGGAGGGTCTTGGCGTTGACGCCCCCCAGGTAGGCGTACAGGGGCAGGCCCAGGCTCTCGCTGGCGGCCTTGGCACAGGCCAGGGAGGCCCCCAGGATGGCGTTGGCCCCCAGGCGGCTCTTGTTGGGGGTGCCGTCCAGCTGGATGAGGAGCTTGTCGATATAAGTCTGGTCCAGCACGTTCAGGCCGATGAGGGCCTCGGCGATGTCCCGGTTGACGTGCTCCACGGCCTGGGTGACGCTCTTGCCCAGGTAGCGGGCCTGGTCCCCGTCCCGCAGCTCGCAGGCCTCATACTCCCCGGTGGAGGCCCCGGAGGGCACGGCGGCCCGGCCCATGGTGCCGTCGTCCAGATAGACCTCCACCTCCACGGTGGGGTTGCCCCGGGAGTCCAGGATCTCCCGGCCCAGAACGTCCACGATCTCGATCATCTGCTTCATGTTGTCTCGCTCCTTTTGCTGTGATTGTGCGCTGTATCGTTGGTTGTGGTTGGCTGGTGTTGGGTTAGTTGAGGATGAGGGTCTTGCCGTCCATCTCCTCGGGCTGGTCCAGGCCCATCAGGTCCAGCATGGTGGGGGCGATGTCAGCCAGGCGGCCGTCCCGGAGGCGGACGTCGGCCCCCACGATGCAGAAGGGGACGGGGCTGGTGGTGTGGGCGGTGAAGGGCTGGCCGTCCTTGCCCACCATCTGCTCGGCGTTGCCGTGGTCGGCGGTGATGAGGACCACGCCCCCCATCTCCTGGGCGGCCCGGACCACCCGGGCCACGCAGCGGTCCACCGTCTCCACCGCCGCCACGGCGGCGGAGAAGTCCCCGGTGTGGCCCACCATGTCGCAGTTGGCGAAGTTGAGGATGATCACGTCGTACTTGCCGCTCTCCATCCGGCGGATGACCTCGTCGGTGACGGCGGGGGCGCTCATCTCCGGCTGTTGGTCATAGGTGGCCACCTTGGGGGAGGGGATGAGGCACCGGTCCTCCCCGGGGAAGACCTCCTCCTCCCCGCCGTTGAAGAAGAAGGTCACGTGGGCGTACTTCTCCGTCTCGGCGATGCGCAGCTGGGTGAGGCCCAGCTGGCTGAGGTACTCCCCAAAAATGTTCCGCAGCTTCTCGTGGGGGAAGGCCACGGTGACGTTGGGCATGGCGGCGTCGTACTCCGTGGTGCACACGAAGTGCAGGGGGAAGCGCCCCCGGGGCCGCTTGAGGGCGGTGAAGTCGGGGTCCACCAGGGCACGGGTGAGCTCCCGGGCCCGGTCGGGGCGGAAGTTGTAGAAGATGACGCTGTCCCCGGCCTCCACGTTGCCCCCCCGGGTGCAGATCACCGGTTCCATGAACTCGTCGGTGACCCCCGCGTCGTAGGAGGCCTGGACGGCCTGGGCCGGGTCGGGGAAGAAGGGGCCCTCCCCGCAGGCCACGGCGTCGTAGGCCCGCTGGAGGCGGCTCCACCGCTTGTCCCGGTCCATGGCGTAGTAGCGGCCCATGACGTCGGCGATCTGCCCCACCCCCAGCTGCTGGAGCTTGGCCTGGAGCTGGCGGACGTACCCCAGCCCGGAGGTGGGGGACACGTCCCGCCCGTCCAGAAAGACGTGGACGTAGACCTGGGCGAGGCCCTGGGCCTTGGCCAGCTCCAGCAGGGCGAACAGGTGGTCGATGTGGCTGTGGACCCCGCCGTCGGAGAGCAGGCCCATCAGGTGCAGGGCGCTGCCGTTCTCCCGGCAGGCCTGGACGGCGGCGAGATAGGCGGGGTTCTGGAAAAAGGAACCGTCCTGAATGGCCCGGGTGATCCGGGGCAGGTCCTGAAAGACCACCCGGCCGGCGCCGATGTTGGTGTGGCCCACCTCACTGTTGCCCATCTGGCCCTCGGGCAGCCCCACGTCCAGGCCGGAGGCCTCCAGCTGGCAGAAGGGGTACTGGGAGAACAGATAGTCCAAGTGGGGGGTTGAGGCTGCCTGGACGGCGTTGCCGGGGGTGTCCTCCCCCAGGGCGAAGCCGTCCAGAATGATCAGGGTTGTAGGAGTTTTCATACCGTTCCTCGGTTCCGGGGGCAGGGCCCCCATGGGGTTCAATAGCCGTCTTGATTGGCGGAGCGAATGATTTCGATGAAATGGGCGATGTCCAGGGAGGCGGTGCCCACGAGGCCGCCGTCCACATCCTCCTGGTCCAGGAGGTCTTCGATGTTGGCGGCGTTCACGGACCCGCCGTACTGGATGGTGGTGGACCGGGCGATCCGGGCGCCGTAGAGTTTCCGCAGCATCCCCCGGATGGCCGAGCAGACCTCGCCGGCCTGTTCCGGGGTGGCGGTATTGCCGGTGCCGATGGCCCAGATGGGCTCATAGGCGATGACCACCCGGCGCATGTCCTCGGGGCTCACCCCGGCCAGGGCGGCCTTGAGCTGGTAGGCGATCAGCTCCAAGGTGACCCCCAGCTGCCGCTGGTCCCAGTCCTCCCCCACGCACAGGATGGGGCGCAGGCCGGCGGCCAGGGCGGCGTGCATCTTCTTGTTGACGATGAGGTCGCTCTCCCCGAAGAGGGTCCGGCGCTCGCTGTGGCCGATGATGACGTACTTCACGTCCAGATCCGCCAGCATCTCGGCGGAGACCTCGCCGGTGTAGGCTCCGTTGGGGGCCCAATGGAGGTTCTGGGCCCCCACGGCCACCCGGCTGTCTTTCAGCAGCTTTACCGCGGCGGGGATGTCCACGTAGGGCACGCACAGCACGATGCTGCACCGCTTCACCCGGGGCAGGGAGCTCTTGAGGCGCTCGGCGAAGGCCTTGGTCTCCGCAGGGGTCTTGTGCATCTTCCAGTTGCCCGCCACGATGGTTTTCCGATACTTTCTGTTCATCTGCGCCTCACCTTCCGGTTATTTGTCTTCCAGGCAGGCGATGCCGGGGAGGGTCAGCCCCTCCAGGAACTCCAGGGAGGCCCCGCCTCCGGTGGATATGTGGGTGAACTGGCTGGCCATGCCGCTCTGTTCCACGGCGGAGGCGGAGTCCCCGCCCCCCACGATGGTGATGGCGTCCTTCTGCTGGGCCATGGCCCGGGCGATGGCGTTGGTCCCACCGGCGAAGGCGGGGAACTCAAAGACCCCCATGGGCCCGTTCCACACCACGGTGCCCGCCCCCTGGATGGCCTGGGTAAAGGCCTCGATGGTCTTGGGGCCGATGTCCATGCCCATCAGGTCCTCGGGGAACTTCCCGGGCTCCACCAGCACCGGCTGGGCGTCGGCGGCGAACTCCTTGGTGGCCAGGTTGTCCTGGGGCAGCAGGAGGGTGACCCCCATGTCCTTGGCCTTCTGGATCATCTCCTTGGCATAGGTGATGTGCTCGCTGTCCAGCAGGGAGGTGCCCACCGAGCGGCCCAGGGCCACCTGGAAGGTGTAGGCCATGCCCCCGCCGATGAGGATGGTGTCCGCCTTTTGCAGCAGGTTGTTGATGACCCCGATCTTGTCGGAGACCTTGGACCCGCCCAGAATGGCCACCAGGGGGCGCTTGGGGTTCTCCAGGGCCTTGCCCATGAAGTTGAGCTCCTTCTCCACCAGCAGCCCGGCCACCGAGGGCAGGTAGTGGGACACCCCCTCCGTGGAGGCGTGGGCCCGGTGGGCCGCCCCGAAGGCGTCAAAGACGAAGAGGTCCGCCAGGGAGGCCAGCTCCCGGGCGAAGTCCGGGTCGTTCTCCTCCTCCTCGATGCGGAAGCGGAGGTTCTCCACCAGCACGGCCTGGCCGGGCTGGAGGGCGGCGCACTTTTCCTTGGTGTCCGGCCCCAGCACGTCCTGGGTCAGGGGGATGGGGATGCCCAGCAGCTTCTCCAGGTGGTCCCGGGCGGAGAAGAGGGACATCTCCTGCTTCCACTGGCCGTGGGGCCGGCCCATGTGGGAGAGAAGGATCACGGCGGCGTTGTGCTCCAGCAGGTACCGGATGGTGGGCAGGGTGGACACGATGCGGGTGTCGTCGTGGATGATCCCCGTCTTCTTGTCGTGGGGGACGTTGAAATCGCAGCGCAGGAGGATCTTTTTCCCGGACACGTCGATGTCCCGGATGGTCTTCTTATCATAGTTCATCAGAACAAGCCCCTTCTTTTCATTTTTGTGGGCGGGGTCCTTCCAACCTGGTGGTTTCAGGCGTGGCGCGGAAGGCCGGCCGCCGGCGTCAGTCTCCTTCCCCCCGCAGCTGGGGAAAGTCCAGCTGGCGGAGCGCTTCGTAGGTCAAGATGGCGACAGCGTTTGCCAGGTTGAGGCTGCGGGCATCGGGCCGCATGGGGATGCGCAGGCACCGCTCCGGAAACCGGGCCCGGAAGGCCGCGGGCAGGCCGGCGGTCTCCTTGCCGAAGAACAGCCAGCACCCGTCCTGAAACCGGGCCTGGGTATAGGGCCGGGGGGCGTGGGTGGTGGCCAGCCAGAGCTCACCGATGTCGTTCTGGCGGAAGAGGTCCTCCAACCCATCATATACCCGCAGGTCCACCATGTGCCAGTAGTCCAGCCCCGCCCGCTTCACCGCCCGGTCGCTGATGTCAAACCCCAGGGGTTTCACCAGGTGCAGCCGGCTGCGGGTGGCGGCGCAGGTGCGGGCAATGTTGCCGGTGTTCATGGGGATCTCCGGCTCCACCAGCACGATGTTCAGCATGATATCCTTCGCCTCGATCCGGAAAAACTGTCGTTATGATACAGCCTGCATTGTACTGCAAGACGGGGAAAAATTCAATATCCTCCGGGAAAAAGGTGAAAATTAAGCGGTTTCCTCAAAAAAAGCAGGACGGTTCTGTGAAATTCGGCTTGTCGTACAAAGCCGGGGGAGGCGAAAAATGCAGGAAATCTTTCCTTTTCGGGAAAATGACGGGGGCCCTCGCCGGGGGCGGGAGGCCCTTGTCTTTTCCGCCCGTTTCTACTATAATAGAGCAGACATGCCGGGGCGGCCGCCGCCCCGAGAGAAAGGACTGGACAATCACCATGAAACTGGGAATCGTGGGCCTGCCCAACGTGGGCAAGAGCACCCTGTTTAACGCCATCACCAACGCCGGGGCGGAATCCGCCAACTACCCCTTCTGCACCATCGACCCCAACGTGGGCATGGTCACCGTCCCCGACGAGCGGCTGGACAAGCTGGCCGAGATCTATCACCCCAAGAAAACCACCCCCGCGGTCATCGAGTTCGTGGACATCGCCGGCCTGGTGAAGGGGGCCTCCAAGGGGGAGGGCCTGGGCAACAAGTTTTTGGCCAACATCCGGGAGACCGACGCCATCGTCCACGTGGTGCGCTGCTTTGACGACACCAACATCATCCACGTGGAGGGCAGCTGCGACCCCGCCCGGGACATCGACATCATCGACCTGGAGCTGGTGATGGCCGACCTGGAGATGGTGGAGCGCCGCATCGAGAAGGACACCAAGGCCGGCAAGGGGGACAAGAAGTACCTCCACTCCGCCGAGGTGTTCAAGGGCCTGCGGGACTGGCTCAACGAGGGCAAGTCCGCCCGGAGCTATGTCTGCGACGAGGAGGAGCGGGAGATCCTGAACACCGCCGACCTGCTCACCCTGAAGCCGGTGATCTTCGCCGCCAACCTGGACGAGGCGGGGTTCAGGGACCACGACAACAACCCCTATTACCAGGCGGTGGTCCAGGCCGCGGAGAAGGAGGGGGCCCAGGTGATCCCCATCTGCGCCAACATCGAGGCCGACATCGCCCAGATGGACCCCGAGGACCGGGCCCTCTTCCTGGAGGACCTGGGGGTGACCGAGTCCGGTCTGGACCGGCTGATCCGGGCCAGCTATTCCCTCCTGGGCCTCATCTCCTACCTCACCTGCGGGGAGGACGAGTGCCGGGCCTGGACCATTCCCCAGGGCACCAAGGCCCCCCAGGCCGCCGGCAAGATCCACACCGACTTCGAGCGGGGGTTCATCCGGGCGGAGGTGGTCGCCTTCGCTGATCTGGAGGCCTGCGGCGGCTCCATGACCACCGCCAAGGAGAAGGGCCTGGTCCGCTCCGAGGGGAAGGACTACGTCATGAAGGACGGCGACGTGGTCCTCTTCCGGTTCAATGTCTGAGAGGAAAACCGTCCTCATCACCGGCTCCTCCCGGGGCATCGGGGCGGCGGCCGCCCGCCGCTTTGCCCAGGAGGGCTGGGGGGTGGGGCTCCACTGCCGCGCCCGGCTGGACCGGGCCCAGGCCCTGGGGGCGGAGCTCCGGGCCCTGGGGGTCCCGGTGGGGGTCTACCAGGGGGACGTATCTGACCGGGCCCAGGTGGACCGGGTGGTGGCCGACTTCCTCCGGGACTTCGGCCGCCTGGACGTGCTGGTGTGCAGCGCGGGCCTGGCCCGGCAGGAGCTGTTCACCGACGTCACCCAGGCCAGCTGGCGCCAGGTGCTGGGGGTGAACCTGGACGGGGTGTTCCACTGCTGCCAGGCGGTGCTGCCCCACATGCTCCACCGGAAGGCGGGGAAGCTCATCACCCTGTCCTCCATGTGGGGGCAGGTGGGGGCCTCCTGCGAGGTGGCCTACTCCGCCGCCAAGGCGGGGGTCATCGGCCTGACCAAGGCCCTGGCCAAGGAGGTGGGCCCCTCGGGGATCACGGTGAACTGCGTGGCCCCGGGGGTCATCGCCACGGAGATGAACGCCGCCCTCTCCCCGGAGACCCTGGCCGCCCTGGCGGAGGACACCCCCTTGGAGCGCCTGGGCACCCCGGAGGACGTGGCCCAGGCCATCTGGTTTCTGGCCTCCCCGGCGGGGGACTTCTTCACCGGCCAGGTGCTGGCCCCCAACGGGGGGTTCGTCATCTGACGGGGGAAGTTCATGGATTGTTCACAATTTATCGTAGAATCTCCCGGCCAAAAGGTGTATGCTAACCATAGAAGGAGGCGGTGCCTATGGCCGATCACAACGCACATACCTACTTTGGTCTGCGGGTCCTGGAGCAGCTCCCCGCAGACCTGCGGGAGACCTTCACCGGCGACATGCCGGCCTTTCACCTGGGCCTGTATGGGCCGGACCCGCTCATCTTCTCCCCTCTGACCAAGCACATTTCAGACCGTCTGCACAAGCGCTGGCGGACGGAATCCCTCCCCGGCCTGGGCAAGGCCATCCGGGAGGGGGACGCCACCGCCCGCAGCTTTGCCGGAGGCTATGTCCTCCACCAGCTTTTGGACGACACGGTGCACCCGCGGATCTACCGTTGGATGGAGGAGGGCTCCTCCCACTTCCGGGTAGAGATCGCCCTGGACCTTCTCCTGCTCCAGGAGCAGCACCGGGCCACCTCCCCCAAGGTCCGCACCGAGGGGAAGGGCCGCACCGCCGCGGCCGCGGCTGAAATGCTGGGCCCTCTGGGCGCCCGGCAGTACCTCAACGGCCTGTGGCGGATGTCCACCCTGAGCAACGTCTTCTGCGGCCCCGGCCGGCCCATGTCCAAGGGGATCCGCAGCCGGGAGCGCCTCCAGGCCCAGGAACTCCGGGACCGGTTGGAGGCACAGATCTCCCCCGCAGCCAGAGAGTTGGAGAACCTGCTGGTCCTCCCCGCCCGCCAGGCAGACAGCCCCAGGCAGGAGCCGCTCCTCCCCCGCGCCGGCAAGCGGCCGGCCGCTGGAAAGCGCCTGGCAGACCTGCGCCGCGTCCCCGCGGCGGAATGACCCAACCACCGAACTGCCCCCCGACGCCCTGGGAAGCCTCCCCGGGCGCCGGGGCCTTTTTCTGCCCGGAGAAAGGGAAACGAGGGGTCCGTATCGGTTTCGATACGGACCCCTCGTCTTGTCGTTGGGGCACAGGGCAGTTTACGCGGCCAGCAGTTCCTCCAGCCGGGCGCGGATGAGCTGCATGAGCTTGGCGTTCTCCGGCATTTCCTTCAGGTCCTTGGGGTCGCAGAGCATGGCCAGGTCCTCGGAGAGGTAGCCCTCCTCGAACACGTCCAGCCCCGCCTGGTTCAGGCAGTCGGCGAAGTGGGCCAGGGCGGCGTTGCCGTCCAGCTCCCCCCGCTTCTTCAGGGCGCCCGCCCAGGCGGCGATGGTGGCCAGGGGGTTGGAGGAGAGCTTCTCCCCCTTCTGGTGGCGGCGGTAGTGGTCGGTGATGGTGCCGTGGGCGGCCTCGTACTCGAAGTTGCCGTCGGGGCTCACCAGGACGCTGGTCATCATGGGCAGGGAGCCGCTGGCGGCGGCGATGAGGTCGCTCATCACGTCGCCGTCGTAGTTCTTGCAGGCCCAGATCATGCCCCCCTCGGAGCGGATGACCTTGGCGGCCACGTCGTCGATGAGGGCGTAGCGGTAGGTGAGGCCGGCCTTTTGGAACTTGTCGGCAAACTCCTCGTCATAGACCTTCTGGAACAGCAGCTTGAAGGTCTGGTCATAGTCCTTGGAGATGGTGTCCTTGGTGGAGAACCACACGTCCTGGCCCACCTCCAGGGCATAGGTAAAGCAGCACCGGGCGAAGGAGAGGATGGAGTCGTCCCGGTTGTGCATCCCCTGGATGACCCCGGGGCCCTGGAAGTCAAAGATGGTCTGGCGGGAGGTCTCCTTGCCGCTGGCATCGGTGAAGACCAGCTCGGCCTTCCCCGGGCCGGGGACCCGGTACTCCACCGCCTTGTAGATGTCCCCATAGGCGTGGCGGGCGATGGTGATGGGCTTTTTCCAGCAGGAGACCACCGGGCGCACCTTGGAGATGAGGATGGGGGCCCGGAACACCGTGCCGTCCAGGGCGGCCCGGATGGTGGCGTTGGGAGATTTCCACATCTTCTTCAGGTGATACTCCTCCATCCGCTGGAGGTTGGGGGTGATGGTGGCGCACTTCACCCCCACGTGCCAGCGCTTGATGGCCTCGGCGGCCTGGAGGGTGATCTGGTCGTCGGTGGCGTCCCGGTTGGGCAGGCACAGGTCATAGTACTCCGTGTTCAGCTCCACAAAGGGGCGGATGAGTTCGTCCTTGATCATGGCCCAGAGGATCCGGGTCATCTCGTCCCCGTCGATCTCCACGATGGGGTTTTGCATCTTGATCTTTTCCATGGCTCCTCCTCAGGCCTTGTTCTGGGCGGCGTAGTGGTTCATGAGGCAGCCGGTGAGCAGCAGCTCCCGCTCCTCAGGGGTGGTGTTCTTCAGGTAGAGGGTGAGGGCCTTCACCTGGCCGCCGGAGAGGGCCAGGGCGGGGAAGGTGTCCTCCCCAGCCAGGACCTTGGCCTTGACGTCAGGGACGAAGATGTAATCCCCGGGGGCGCAGGGGAAGTCCTCCCCCTCGGCCAGGGTGAAGGGGAGCATACCCCAGTTGACGCAGTTGGAGCGGTAGCGCTTGGTGGCGAACTCATAGCAGATGTTGGCACAGCCCCCCAGCACCCGCTGGCAGGAGGCGGCCTGCTCCCGGGCGGAGCCGTCGCCGGGCTTGTTGGCGAAGATCACCGAGCCGATCTGGTAGGTCTCGGGGGACAGGTCCTTCTGGCCCAGCTGTTCCAGGACGGCCTGAACCTCCGGGGCGGGGGCGCCGGCCTGGCGGCCGGTCTCCAGGGCCTGGGTGGCCTGGGCCCGGGGGACGTAGTCGGGGTCCCGGCGGGACAGGGCAAAGGAGGCCAGCTTCAGGGGGTTGGAGCGGTAGGAGGAGGTCTCCCCGGAGGGGATGAGCTCGTCGGTGGTGGTGACAGGGTCCCGGAGGACGGAGGCCACCTGCATGAGCATGTTGTCCGCCAGGGCGGGGATGGGGGGCCACTCGGCGATGTTGGGGCCGAACTTCAGCGCTGCCTCCGGCTGGGGGTGGCCGAAGCCGAAGTACACCCGGCGGTCATAGACCTTGGCGTCGAAGGTCCGCTTGCCCTGCTTGGGCTGGACGTAGCTGACCTCGGTGGCGGGGGTGAGCACGCCGTGGTTCCGGGCGGTGGCGGCGATGGACCGGGCGTCCATCAGCACCACCCCGGACAGCTGGCCGTCGCCGGGCTTGGACCCCTCCCGGTTGGGGAAGTTCCGGGTGGTGTGGCGGATGGACAGGCCGTTGTTGGCGGGCACGTCCCCGGCGCCGAAGCAGGGGCCGCAGAAGCAGGGCTTGAAGAGGGCACCGGCCTCCAGCAGGGACTGCTGCACCCCGTTGTGGATGAGTTCCAGGTTCACCGGCACGGAGGGGGGATAGATGGACAGGGAGAAGTACCCGCTGCCCACGTCGTGGCCGTCGAGAATGGCGGCGGCCTCGGCGATGTTGTCGTACATGCCCCCGGCGCAGCCGGCGATGATGCCCTGGTCCACCACGATCTTCCCGTCCACCAGTTTGTCGGTGAGGTTCAGGGTGACCTTGCCGCCGAACTGGTCGGCGGTGCGCTTCTCTACCTCCCGGAAGATGTCCCCGGGGTTGGCCATGAGCTCCCGGATGGGATAGGCCTCGGCGGGGTGGAAGGGGAGGGCGGCCATGGGCTCCACCTTGGACAGGTCGATGGTGATCATGCTGTCGTAGTAAGCCCCCTCCTGGGGATGGAGGGCCTCATAGGCCTCCGGCCGGCCGTGGATGGCCAGGTACTCCTCCACCGCCCCGTCGGTCTCCCAGATGGAGGACAGGCAGGCGGTCTCGGTGGTCATCACGTCGATGCCGATGCGGTAGTCCATGGGCAGGTTCTTGATGCCGGGGCCGGCGAACTCCAGGACCTTGTTCTTCACAAAGCCGTTCTTGTACACCTGGCCGCACAGGGCGATGGCCACGTCGTGGGGGCCCACCCCCTGGGCCGGCTCCCCGGTGAGGTAGACCAGCACCACTTCCGGGGCGGCGATGTCATAGGTGTTCTTCAGCAGCTGCTTGACGATCTCCGGGCCGCCCTCGCCCACGCCCATGGTGCCGATGGCGCCGTAGCGGGTGTGGCTGTCCGACCCTAAGATCATCCGCCCGCAGCCGGACATCATCTCCCGGGCGTACTGGTGGATTACCGCCTGGTTGGCGGGGACGAAGTTGCCCCCGTACTTGATGGCGGCGGACAGGCCGAAGACGTGGTCGTCCTCGTTGATGGTGCCCCCTACAGCGCAGAGGCTGTTGTGGCAGTTGGTCATCACATAGGGCACGGGGAACTCGGTCAGGCCGCTGGCCTTGGCGGTCTGGATGATGCCCACGTAGGTGATGTCGTGGGAGATGAGGCTGTCAAACTTCAGGTGGAGCTGACCGGCCTCCTCCCGCTGGTTGTGGCGGCGGAAGATCTGATAGGCCATGGTCTTCTCCCGGTCGGCGGGGGAGGCCACGGAGGCGGGGACGGGGGCCCCCTTCTGCCAGCGGACGCCGGCGGACTGTAACGTAATCATAGAACGAATCGACACCCTTTCCTGGGAAAAATTATGCAGCCCATAGGGGAAAAATAATATTTTTGCGTAAAATATGGGTACCTAAAGTATAGCACAATCCGGCGGGGAAGCAAAGGAAATTGCGGGAAGTTTTGAACTTCTTGCAGGGTGACCTAAAATGCAGGGAATGGTGCGCCATATCCGACGAAATTTCCAAACACACCGAAAGAATGAGAATTTTTCCTTGCAGAATGGCGGGAAGTAGAGTATACTTAGTAAAAATCCACAGAAATCCCCCCGGCCGCCCAGGTTCGGGGAGGGAAATCACCGAAAGAAAGGGGAACCACTCCATGCAAACAAAAGAGACCGGGCTCCTGGAACAATATACCGGTTCCCTGAGCCAGCGCATCGAGCGGGAGTACTACATCAGCGAGAAGTATTACCGGGACGATGTGAAGCGGGGCCTGCGCAACAGCGACGGCACCGGCGTGCCCATTGGGGTCACCCGGGTGGGCTCCGTGCTGGGCTATATGATCGAGGACGGCGTCCGGGTCCCGGTGCCCGGGCAGCTGTATTACCGGGGCATCGAGCTCAACGAGATCGTGGAGGCCCACCGGAAGGCGGGCACCTTCGGCTTTGAGGAGGTGGCCTTCCTGCTGCTCATGGGCTTCCTCCCCTCCCAGTGGGAGTTGGACCGGTTCAAGGAGATCATGGACCGGGCCCGGAAGCTGCCCGCGGGCTTTACCGAGGACATGATCATGAAAAACCCCAGCCGGAACATCATGAACAAGCTGGCCCGCAGCGTCCTCTCCCTCTACTCCTACGACGAGAACCCCGACGACCTCTCCCTGGACAACGTGCTGCTCCAGTCGGTGAAGCTGGTGGGGGCCTTCCCCAGCATCGTGGCCAACGCCTACTCCGTCAAGCGCCACTACTTTGAAGGGGGCTCCCTGCACATCCACTTCCCCATCGAGGGCCTGTCCACCGCGGAGAACTTCCTGCGGATGATCCGCCCCAACACCAAGTACACCGAGGAGGAGGCCCGCCTGCTGGACATGATGCTCATGGTCCACGCCGAGCACGGCGGCGGCAACAACTCCACCTTCGTCTGCCGGGCCTTGTCCTCCAGCGGTACGGACACCTACAGCGCCATCGCCGGGGCGGTGGGCTCCCTGAAAGGCCCCCTCCACGGCGGGGCCAACGCCAAGGTCATGGAGATGTTCCGCTATGTCAAGGAGAACGTGGACCCCAAGGACGACGGGTCCATCAAGGACTACCTGGCCAAGCTGCTGAACAAGCAGGCGGGGGACCGCTCCGGCAAGCTCTATGGCCTGGGCCACGCGGTGTATACCATCTCCGACCCCCGGGCGGTGCTGCTGAAGAAGTACGCCCGGCACCTGGCGGAGGTGAAGGGCTTTGCGGAGGACTTTGAACTGTTGGAAAAAATCGAGGCCTTCGGCATCCCCATGATCCAGGCCAAGACCGGGTCGGACACCCCCATGTGCGCCAACGTGGACATGTACTCCGGCCTGGTGTACACCATGCTGGGCATCCCCGAGGACGTCTTCACCCCCCTGTTCGCCTCGGCCCGCATCGCCGGCTGGTGCGCCAACCGGATGGAGGAGGTCCTCACCTGCCACCGGATCATGCGCCCGGCCTACCGGGCCATGACCAAGCGGGTCCACTACGAACCCATGTCCGCCCGGCCGGAGCATTACGCCCACGAGAAGGGCTGAGCCCCGCCCCCCAAAAAAACCACCCCGCCCCGCGCCGGAGCCCCGGCGCGGGGTGTTTTTGCCGGGTTTGGAAACTATAAAATATAAAGAAACTTTGGAAACGTGTCACAAACGGGGCCCCCGGGACGTCTTTATAGTAGAAGGCCTTCTCCCCGGGGGGCCCGTAAGAATTTCTTAAGAAAGATTTAAGAAGTGCTCCATGGATTCCCCCCGGGGAAGGGTTTATACTGAAAGCGAAGCTGAAACCCTGCCCGCCCTTTCGAAAGGGGGATGTCCCGTGAACGATCCATTCGCCGCTGCTGTGCTGCTCTACCTGGTGCCCCTCTTCGCCCTGCTGGTGACCTGGAAGAAACCCCTCCCCAAGGCCCTGGGGTGGATCGCGGGGAGCGAACTGGTGGGCATCCTCCTCTTCCTCCCCCTCTTCGCCCTGGTGGGCCTGGTGGGCTGGGAGTGGTACCGCTGGGGGGAGGTCACCCTCCGGGAGGTCCTCACCTTCTGGCAGGAGGGCGGGGTCACCGCCCTGCTGTGGGTGGCCCCCGGGGCGGGGATCACCGCCCTGACCCTGCTGCTGCGCTGGCTGATGGAGGCCATCCGCCAGGCGGTGGCCCTGGCCCAGGGGGAGGGGATGCCATGACCGCGGCCTCCCATCCCCCCGACCGCTGGCCCCGCCGGGCCGCCGCCATGGCGGTGCTGGCCCTGGCGGCGGCCGCCCTGGCCTGGTTCCTGGGGCCGGCCCCCTTGGTGGGCAACGCCCCCCAGACGGAGCTGCTCTCCGTCCAGGGGCTGGGGGCCGGGGGAGAGCGCCTGTGCTGGCGCCCCCAGTCGGTGGTGGAGCGCCAGGCCGCCCGGGCCCTGGTGGACCGCATGGCCGGCCTGGAGGTGCACTACACCCTCCGCCCCCGGGCCCCGGTGGGGCGGCCTGTGCTGGCCCTGTTCTTCCGCACCGAGGAGCACTACCAGGTGGTGGCCCTCTATCGCCGGGGGGCGCAGTGGGAGGGCCTGGTCCGCCCCCAGGACGGGGACGGCCCCCTGGCCGCCCGGCTGGCCCGGCCGGGGGAGCTGGCCCAGTGGGTGGAGGAGCTCCTCCCCGGCGCCCTGGCGGCGGGGTTTGGGGAGCCCTTGCCCCCGGCGGGGGTGCATTGACGGAATGTGGAAAACATGGTATCCTTACGTCACCACGGACCTGCGTGGTATCCCATCGAACATACAACCCCAAAGGAGGTAACCAAACATGCAACGGAAAAAGATCCTGGCCCTGTCCCTGGTGCTGGCCCTGGCGCTGGCCCTGTGCGCCTGCGGGGAGAGCGGCGGAGGGGGCGGCGCCGCCGCCCAGCCCGGCCCCCAGTCCACCGGTACCTGGACCGAGCAGCCCGACGGCTCCACCGACCCCATGGAGTACATGACCACCACCCTCCAGGACGAGATCCCCGCCGAGTGGACCCTGCCCGAGGACGTGACCATCGGCAGCCAGACCCGGGTGGAGGTCAAGGGGGACAAGATCCTCTACGGCGAGGTAGGGGAGAGCGGCTTTGTGGAGAACATCACCGTGGCCCAGTATGCCGACGGCGCCCTGAACACCCTCTACAGCTTTGACGACGGCGTGATGCGCAGCTACCAGCGCTTCTTCAGCCCCGACGGCAGCAAGATCGTCCTGGCCTGGGCCCCCAGCGCCGAGGAGACCGACAGCTGGAACGTCACCCTGGTGGACCTGGCCACCGGCGAGGCCTCCAAGCTGGACCTGCCGGAGATGACCTTCCCCGTCACCGTCACCGGGGAGAACGGGGAGACCAGTGAGGAGACCATGGCCCCCCAGCTGCTGCTGGTGAAGTGGCAGGACGACCAGAACCTGGTGGTGCTGGGCTCCCTGGAGACTTACACCAGCACCCAGGGCCCCTACATCTGGCTGTACACCCTGCCCTGATTTCACCCATTCTTTTGCGCGCTTGACCACCACACCCCGGCCGCCGCCGAAACCTGAAAAAAACCAGCGCGCCCCGGGCCAGTTTTGGCCCGGGGCGTTTGCTGTCCCTGGCATATTCCCCCGGCGGGGGGCATAGGGTGGGAGCAGCCAAAAAGGAGGTCCTGCCCATGAAGAAACTCTGCGCCGCCCTGCTCTGCCTGGCCCTGTGCCTGGGGGCCCTGCCTGCCCAGGCCGCGGCGGGGCCGGAGGTCAACGCCCGGGCGGCCCTGCTCATGGAGAAGTCCACGGGCCAGGTCCTGTACCAGGCCAACGCCCATCAGGCCCTGGAGCCGGCCAGCGTCACCAAGGTGATGACCCTGCTGCTCATTATGGAGGCCCTGGAGGAGGGGACCATCACCAAGGACACCATGGTCCCCGTCTCCGCCACGGCGGCGGGGATGGGGGGCTCCCAGGTGTACCTGGAGGAGGGGGAGGAGTTCTCCGTCCACGACCTGCTCAAGGCCATCGCCGTGGCCTCGGGGAACGACGCCTGCGTGGCCATGGCCGAGTACCTGGCCGGCAGCGAGGGGGCCTTCGTGGAGCGGATGAACCAGCGGGCCCAGCAGCTGGGCATGGAGGACACGGTCTTTTGCAACTGCACCGGCCTGCCGGCGGAGGGTCACGTCTCCTCGGCCTATGACATCGCCCTGATGTCCCGGGAGCTCATCCTCCGCCACCCGGAGGTGCGGGAGTACACCACCATCTGGATGGACACCCTCCGGGACGGGGAGTTCCAGCTGGCCAACACCAACAAGCTCCTGCGCTCCTACCAGGGGGCCACGGGGCTGAAAACCGGCTCCACCGACACTGCCCTCTACTGCCTGTCCGCCACGGCGGAGAAGGAGGGGATGGAGCTCATCGCCGTGGTCCTGGGCGCCCCCACCTCCAAGGACCGCTTTGGGGCGGCCACCGCCCTGCTCAACTACGGCTTTGCCGCCTACGCCCTGGTGACCGCCGCCCCGTCGGAGCCCTTGAACCCGGTGCCCGTCACCCTGGGCACGGCGGAGAGCGTCCAGCCCGTTCTGGCCCGGGAGAGCCAGCTGCTCCTGGACAAAGGGGCGGCGGGGAAGGTCACCACCACCCTGGACCTGGCGGGGGAGGTGGCGGCCCCGGTGGCGGAGGGGCAGCAGCTGGGCCACCTCACCGTCCTGGTGGACGGCCAGGCGGTGGAGGAGATCCCCCTGGTGGCCCGGCAGGCCGTGGCCAAGCGCACCCTGTGGCAGGTGTACGGGGACCTGCTGGCCGCCCTGTTCTGCGGGGCCTGGCCGTAACGGAACAGGAAACCGCCGGCGGCGGGAGGGCTTCTCCCGCTGCCGGCGGTTTGGTCTCAGGGCGTTGGTTCGGCGGCCTCCTCGGCCTGGAGGAGGGCCTTGATCTGGGGGATGGACTTCCCCTCCCCCCGGAGGGCTTTGATTTGCTGGATCCGGCGGATGCTGGCCTTGCGGTCATACCGCCGGGTGAGGTTCTCCTCCGCCTGGTGAAAGGGGAGCATCCCCTCCTCGGTGTAGTACTTCAGGGTGCTGTACCGCACGTCGGTGAGGCGAACCAGCTCGCCGATGGTCACGGTCTCGGCCTGCTGGATGACCTCCCATTTCCGCTGCCTGGACATGGCACCCCTCCTTTGCCGTCAGGTGAACACAGTCACCAGCACGGTCATGATGGCAATCAGATTCTCTACATATTCTACCATGTCCCGGACCGCTTTTCCAGAGGGGGTTTTGGCAATGGCCTGGAGTTTGGCCTGCATCTCCTTCTGCTCAAAGGCGGAGAAGTAGGGCTTGAGGCACTTCCCCTGGTCCAGGAGGATCACCAGGGCGGCCACGTCCTCGGTGACCTCCCCCTCCTCCAGCAGTTCCGCCCGGACCAGGTCCACCACGGAGTGGATGGCCTCCCGGGTGGGGCGGTAGCCCTGCTTCCGGCCCAGCAGCCCGCTCTGCACCGGCTCCACAAGGCCCCGGCCCACCAGGGAGTCCCCGATGGCGGCCATGAGCTCCTTGAGCCGGGCGTCGGTGATGGAGTAGGTGTACTCCTCCAGGAGCTTTTCCGTCCGCATGGGCTTGTCGCCCTTGAGGTAGTCGTACAAAGGCCGCAGGTGGGCCTTCTCCCCGGGGAGGGGAGCGGTGACGGTGATGTACTTTTTGTCCACGGTCACGCAGCCCTCCAGCTGGAGCTCCAGCAGGGCTGCGGCCACCAGGCAGACCATCTTCTCCGTGTTGAAGGTGAAGAGGGTCCCCTTCTCGTTGACCGCGCAGATGAGGTATTCCTGGCTGATGGTGAGATCTCTCATGGCTTTGCCTCCCAAGCGTACTCTGTGGCAGCACTGTCTACTTACTACTTACCACTTACGATTTACAGAATACGACAAAGTGCCGCCCTTGTCAATCCCCCTGGGGAAATTTCTGTCCCCCGTCCCCGCCTTGACTTTTCCCCGGTAAGACCGTACAATGGGAACCGATTTTTCACGAAAGAGGGCAGAGGAATGCAACCCATCTACTTTGACCACGCCGCCACCACCCAGGTGCTGCCGGAGGCCGCCCAGGCGGCCCTCACCGCCATGCGGGAGGAGTACGGCAACCCCTCCTCCCAGTACGCCCTGGGGAAGCGGGCCGCCCAGGCCCTGGCCGCCCACCGGGAGGCGGTGGCCCAGGCCCTGGGGTGCCGGGCGGGGGAGGTCTATTTCACCTCCGGGGGCACCGAGGGGGACAACTGGGCCATCTCCCTGGCCGCCCACCTGGGGCGGCACCGGGGGAAGCACATCATCACCACCGCCGTGGAGCACGCGGCGGTGCTGGAGCCCTGCAAGGCCCTGGAGAGCCAGGGGTACGAGGTGACCTACCTCACCCCCGGCCCCGACGGCCGGGTGCGGCTGGCCGACCTGGAGGCCGCCCTCCGGCCGGACACGGTTCTGGTGTCCATGATGCTGGTGAACAACGAGACCGGGGCCGTCCAGCCGGTGGGGGAGGCCGCCCAGGTCCTCAAAGCCCGCCGCTCCGCCGCCCTGCTCCACACCGACGCCATCCAGGGCTTTCTCAAGCTCCCCTTCACCCCCAAGGCCCTGGGGGTGGACCTGCTCACCGTGAGCGGCCACAAGATCGGGGCCATGAAGGGCTCCGGGGCCCTGTACATCCGGTCCGGCCTCCGGGCGGTCCCCCTGATCCGGGGGGGCGGGCAGGAGGGGGGGCTGCGCTCCGGCACGGAGCCCACCCCCCAGATCGCCGCCCTGGCCGCCGCCTGCACCCTGGGCAAGGCCAGGCTGGAGGAGCACCGGGACTACCTCACCGGCCTGAAGGCCTACGCCCTGGAGGCCTTCCGCCGGGAAGTGCCCGGCCTGGTGGTGGTGGCCGAGGGCCAGGCCCCCCACATCTGCGCCATCTCTCTGCCGGGGTACCCCAGCCAGGTGGTGGTGCGGTGGCTCAGCGACCAGGGGTTCTGCCTGTCGGCGGGGTCGGCCTGCCACCGGGGCCAGGCCAGCCATGTGTACGCCGCCATGGGCCTGTCCAAGCCCGTGCGGGACGGGATGCTCCGGGTGTCCTTCGGCCCGGAGAACACCCGGGACCAGGTGGATCAGCTGGCGGCCGCCCTCCGGGGGGCGGTGGAGAACCTCCTCCCCGCCGGGCGGTGAGGGGACGGCGGCGTGGGGCCGGCCTCGATAGTACATACCCTACGGGTGGTCGGGGCTATTACCCACCTCGGGGCGCAGCGCCCCGGGGGGCCTGCCTGCCCGGCGGGGGCCCTGCTTTCTTTATAAGAAAGCAGGGGGAAAGAATCGCAGGGCTCCGCCCTGCACCCGGATAGTTTAAGACCGCTCGCTGCTCGCTCGCTCCCTCTTTTGGGATCGTGCCGCAGCCGAGCGGTCGTTGTTTTTTTCGGCACCCATGTACGTACCCTGATTTGGAAACTTTCTTTTGGGAGAATATTTTTGGCTGGATTTTTTCCAGCCCTTTCCCTCCGTCTACCAACTCACGTTTCCCAGCCCGCCCAGCTGGGGGGCGGGCCCCTTCCCACGGTGGACGCAGGGCCGCAGGCCAGGAAACAAAAAAAGAGGGATACCCCGAAGGATATCCCAAACCAGAGTGGGGAGTCCAGAGGGGAGAA
>DXDK01000115.1 GCA_019115545.1 Candidatus Evtepia faecavium | reverse complement strand
GGGGCGGTGCTGGTGTACGCCCTGCTGCTGGACCGGGCCAAGCTCTCCCAGCGCTCCGGCTGGACGGACCAGCGGGGGTGGGTGTACACCGTGTTCCCCATCCAGGACCTGTGCCAGGCCCTGGGGCGGGGCACCTCCACCGTGAAGCGGTGGCTCCGGGAGCTGGAAGGCTGGGACCTGATCTTCCGCACCCGGCCCCTGCCCGGGGGGAAATCCTGGACCTTCCTCCAGGTGCCCAAGTATTCCGTGGTGGGAGAGGGCCCCGAGGAGGCCCACCAGGTCCGGGACCCCTGGGAAGAGACCGCCTGGACCCCCCATCCCAGCCAGCCCTCCAAGGAGGACATCGACCGGATGGTGCAAGCCCTCGCCGCCCTGGAGAATTAGCCAGTTATCCACACCCGGGTCCAGATTTGACCCCGGTCCGGATTTGGTCACCCCGGGTCCAAAGCTGGACCGGGGTAGGTCCAAATTTGGACCCTGTATAGTAAATCAAGTAAATAAACAAGTAAATTAATCAAGCAAATCCCTTAGGGGGGCGGGAATTTGCCGGTGGAAGGGCCGGAATGTGGAAAACTGCCCGGTCCGGCAGCTTACCCCTCCGGGCAGGAAAAGAGCGCGCCGGATGGGCGCGCTCTGGTGGGAACAGGATGGTCACTCCGGCTCCTTGAGGAAGGCCAAAGTCTCCCCCAGCTCCTGGCACTGGCGGAGGAGGGCCGGGGTGGCGGCGTCGACCTTCTCCCGGTCCCCTTCCCGGCCGGCCATCTCCAGGGCCTCGGCGTCGTCCCCCAGGTCCATGGCGCCGATCCACCGGGCGGCGCTTTTCAGGCTGTGGACCTCGATGACGTAGTCCTCCGGGGCGTGGGCCTCCCAGGCCTTGCGGATGCGCCGCAGGCGGCCGGGGATCTGCTCCCGGAAGAGGAAGAGGGTCTTGCGGTAGACCTGGCCGGTGCCGCAGTAGGACATGCCCCGGGCCACGTCGATCCCCGGCAGGTGGCGGAGATCCTCGGGGATGGGCTCCGACACCAAATCCCCCAGGGTGGGGGCGGGGGGCTTCTGCTTGTCCTCGGGGACCCAGGCCTTCAGCATGGCGTCCAGCTTGTCCAGCTCGATGGGCTTGGGGAGGAAGTCGTTGAAGCCCTTCTGGAGGAACTCCTCCCGCACCCCCTTCATGGCGTTGGCGGTGAGGGCCACGATGGGCACCACGGCGAAGTAGGGGTCCTTCTTCCCCATCTCCCGGATGCGGGCGGTGGTCTCCACCCCGTCCATCTTGGGCATCATGTGGTCCATGAGGACCAGGTCCGGCCACACCTGGGTCATCTGGCGCAGGGCCTCCGGGCCGGAGCGGGCGGTGTAGACCTCCATCTCGTAGGGCCCCAGCAGGCCCTGGCAGACCTTCAGGTTCAGGGGCTGGTCGTCCACCACCAGGACCACCGCCTCGGGGGCGGTGAAGGAGTTGTAGTTCCGGCGGCTGTCCCGCTGCTCCCCGTCCCGGTAGGGGCCGCAGGGGGTGGGGTCCACCACCTTTTGGGGGATGCGCACCCAGAAGGTGGAGCCCACGCCGTAGGTGCTCTCCACCCCCAGCTGGCCGTGCATCAGCTGGGTGAGGGCCTGGCAGATGGGCAGGCCCAGGCCGGTGCCCTCGATGTGGCGGTTGGCCTTGCGGTCCAAGCGGCCGTAGCTCTGGAAGAGATAGGGCAGGTCCTCCTGGCGGATGCCGATGCCGGTGTCCTCCACCCGGATGGTGAGGGCGCCGTCCTCCCCGTCGGGGTCGGGCTCCCAGGCCACAGTGAGGGTGATGGTCCCCGTCTGGGTGTATTTCACCGCGTTGGAGCCCAGGTTCATGACGATGTGGGTGAGGTTCACGTCGTCCCCGTAGAGGGTGTTGGGGATGGTCTCGTCCACGTTGGCCCGGAAGGTGAGCTTCTTCTCCTGGGCCCGCATGCGCAGGATGGTGATGATGTCGTGGAAGGCGGAGAGGACCTGGTAGCTCTGGGGGGTGATCTCCATCTTCCCCGCCTCGATCTTGGACAGGTCCAGGATGCTGTTGATGTTCTCCAGCAGCACCCGGCCGCTGCCCCGGATGTCCCGGAAGCAGTTGTCCTTCTCCTCCCGGCCCTCCTCCCGGAGCCCTAACTCCGACATGCCCAGGATGGCGTTGAGGGGGGTGCGGATGTCGTGGCTCATGTTGGCCAGGAACTGGCTCTTGGCCTGGTTGGCGGCCTCGGCGGCCTGGGCGGTGACCCGGGCCTTCTCCTCCTCCTGGCGGAGGTTCACGGTGACGGTCTCGTCCTCGAAGACCCACAGGGTCTTTTGGTTTTCCTGGGTATAGCCGGGCATGGCAAACACCCGCAGCCGCAGCCAGGTGCCGTCCCGCTTGTGGAAGAGCAGCTCCACCTGGCGCTGCTCGGCCAGGCGGCGGCGGAGGTTGTCGTAGTTGGTCACCGCCTGGAAGGAGGCCACATAGTCCGGGTCCACCAGCTCCCGGGCATAGAGGGCCAGGGTGTCGCTCTGCCGGTGGCCGGCCCGCTGGAGGATGTCGTCAAAGTACCGGGGGACCTTGATGCTGCGCACCAGGTCCTTTTCCAGGTCCACCACGTAGATCCCCTGGTAATAGTCGGAGATCACGTGGACGAAGTCCAGCTCCTCCTCCGACTCCACCAGCTGCTTGGCCTGGAGGAAGAGGGCGTGCTCCTTCTCCTCCAGGCGGCGCTTCTCCTCCAGCTGGCGCATCTTCTCCTGGGTGACCTGGCGGACGAAGACGTTGCACATGGCCCGGCGGCTCACCGGGTCCCAGAAGCAGAAGAACTCCGCCCCGTGCCACTCGTATCCCGGGGCCTGGTCGGTTTTCACCCGGTACTCCATGGCCTCGGGCTGGCTGCCAGAGAGCAGGGCGGTGAGCAGGGCGGTGCGGGCCATGCCGCCCCGGTACTTCTCCCGGTCCTGGGGGTGGATGGTGGGGAGGATGTGCTCCCCCACGATGGCGGTGTAGCCCTTCTCCCCCACCACCTGGCCGAAGAGGTGCTGGTAGACCGGCTCCCCCCACAGCAGGCGCAGGCTGTCCTCCTCCAGGGAGATCTCCAGGCCGGCGATGGTGTTGTCGGTCATCCGGTCCAGGAGCTTGGCGGCCTCCTCCCGGCGGTGGCGCTCCTTCACCTGCTGGGTGACGTCCCGGATGGCGCCGATGGCGGTGGTCTCCTCGTTGTCGGGGAGGGGGTTGATGCGGATCTGGATCCAGGTCTCCTCCGGGTCCAGGGTGCGCAGCTCCACCTCGCAGCTCTGCCCCAGCTCGGCCTGTTCCAGGGCGGCCTGGAGGGGGGCCTCCCACTGGGGGGAGCAGTTGAGATAGGCCAGCAGCCGCCGGGGGGCGTCCAGGGTGATCTTTTTCTGGCCCCGGGGGCCGGGGGAGATCACCCGGATCATCCCGCTGGGGAGCAGCTCAAACAGCCGCACGTCCCCCTGGGGGATGGCGGCCCGGACCAGGGCGTCGCTGCGGGCCTCCTCCTGGCTGAGCTTGTCCCGGTCCAGGCGGTTGCGGATCTTCCAGTACAGCAGCACCGCTACGGCGGACAGGGCATAGATGATGATCAGCAGGTTGTACTCCACCTGGAGCTGGAGGACCACCGTCATGGCCACGAAGGTCACCGCCAGGATCATCAGCACCTGGAGCAGGCTCAGGGAGCGTTTGCGTAAGTTTTGGCCCGTGGGCTTCACCGGCGGGCACCTCCTCTCCATCAGAAGTTCCCCGGCGGGGTGCGCCGGGGAACGGAAACGCGGGGTTATCGGGCCGAGACCAGCTTCTTCAGCCCCCGGCCCAGGCCCTCTACGGTGAGCTGGTACATGTCCACCACGCTGCCGATCATCTCGATGGTCCGGGCGCCGTAGTCGTACTCCCACATGGCCTCGGGGATGGGGTTGAACCAGACCATCTTCTCAAACCGGCTGTGGAAGCGGTTGAGCCAGGTGAGGCCGGTTTCGGCGTTGTAGCGGTTGTAGTAGGAACTGCCCCCCACCCAGGTCAGCTCCGAGGGGGCCATGGAGGCGTCCCCCACCACGATGACTTTGTAGTCCCGGCTGAGGTTGTTGATGACCCACTGGGTCTGGACGGACTCGCCATAGATGCACCGGGGGGTGGTGTAGAGCTCGGAATACCAGCAGTTGTGGAAGTAGTAGATCCGCAGGTCCTTGAAGTTGTTGGCGCGGTTGACCGCCTGGAACAGCTGGGTGCACAGGCGGGTGTAGGGCACCATGGACCCCCCGGAGTCGAAGAGGACCATGACCTTGATGTCGTTGGTCCGGGGCCGGTCGAAGGCCAGGTGGAGGTAGCCGGCGTTGTTGCAGGTCTCGTCGATGGTCCTGCCCAGGTTGAGCACGTCCATGGGCCCGTCCTGGCGGGTGGTCATCTGCCGCAGCCGGCGGAAGGCCAGCTGGAAGGACCGCTGGTCCAGCACGCTGTCCTCCCGGAAGTCTTTGAACTCCCGCTCCCCGGCCACCTGGAGGGCGTGGCGGTGCTGGCTCTCCCCCCCCACCCGGATGCCGGTGGCGGCGTAGCCGGAGTGGCCCATGGTGGAGGTGCCCCCGGTGCCCACCCAGTACTGGCCGCCGTCGTGGCGCTCGTGCTGCTCCTTCAGGCGCTCCTCCAGCATCTTCCGCAGCTTTTCCAGGTCGAAGGTGGTCCGGGCGTCCACCTCCTCCTTGTCGTACTTCTTCATGTTCTTGGGGTCGTGGAGCCAGTCCAGCAGCTCCTGGGGGATGTCCTCGATGTGCTGGATGCGGTCGAAGTAGTCCAGAAAGACCTCGTCGAACTTGTCAAAGTCGGCCTCGGTCTTCACCAGGATGGCCCGGCTGATGTAGTAGAACTCCAGCAGGCTGTTCCGGCACAGCCCCTGCTGGAGGGCCTCCGTGAGGGAGAGCCACTCGTTCATGGACACATGGAGGCCACGGGCCCGCATGAGGTAAAAGAGATCTAAAAACATGGTGTTTTTTCCTCCTAATCGAAGGGTGGTCCGTTCTGGACCGGGGGGCGGCGTCGGGACGCCGTGCCGTTATGTCTGGCGCAGGCACAGACCTGCCAGGTGGGGCCGGGGGCCCGGGGGTTGTCATCGGTACGCAGTACCGTTGGAACCATCGCAGGCTCAACCCTGCCACGTGGTCCCCCGCCCCTATCCGGGGCGGGGATCCAGGCTTTCTCTATGAGAAAGCCCGGACGCAAAGAGTCGCAGGGGGTTCCCCCTGCACCCCCTGGAATCAAACCGCTCGCTGGGGCTCGCTCCATCTTTTGCGTCAGTGGAAAACGCCACGGTCTCTTTCTGGCTTATGTTCACCAGACCAGATTTGGAAACGCATATTCGGGGAAAAATATTTTACTGGATATTGCTCTGCAAAAAATCCAGCCAAAGAAAATCTCTCAAAAGAAAGTCCCCAAATCAGGGCACGTAGGTGGGTCACGAAAAAGCCGCTCTATCCCCCTGCTGCGCCTCTATCCCAAAAGCCGGAGCGAGCGAGCAGCGAGCGGCCTTAAAAACCGGGGTCCAGGGGCAAAGCCCCTGGTGTTCTTTCCTCCATTTCTCACACGAGAAATGGAGGCCGCCGGCAGGCACCCCCCGGGGCGCTGCGCCCCAAGGTGGGTAAAAGCCCCCACCACCCGTAGGGTACCTACGACCGGGGGATTGGCCCCCGGCCCCACCTTGCAGGGTTGAGCCTGCGCCGGACCCAACGGTACGGCGTACCGATGACGGCCAGGCCCCCGGCCCAACGCCGCAGGTTCCAACCTGCGCCGGTCCAGAAAGGACTCCCTGCCGACGTCAGTTGTACTGGGCCATGGCCTTGTCTACGCCAAATTCCAGAAGGCAGGCCACGGCGTCCGCCGCCTTGGCGATGGCCTGCTCCATGGCGGCCTTGTCCTGGCCGGTGAACTTGCTCAGGACCCAGTCGGCCATGTCGCTGTCGGGGTAGGGCTTGCCCCCCACCCCCACCTTCAGCCGGGGGAACTGGTCGGTGCCCAGGTGGGCGATGATGTTCTTCAGCCCGTTGTGCCCCCCCGCCGAGCCGCTGCGGCGGATGCGCAGCTTTCCCTGGGGCAGGGCCACGTCGTCGGAGATCACCAGCACCCGCTCCGGGGGGATCTTGTAGAACCGGGCCGCCTGGCCCACCGACTCCCCGGACAGGTTCATGTAAGTGGTGGGCTTCATCAGCAGCACCGACTGCCCCCCGATCACCGTGGTGTTGGTGAGGGCCTTGTACTTGAGCTTCTGGACGGGGATGCTGGCCCGCTCGGCCAGTTCATCCACCACCAGAAACCCCACGTTGTGCCGGGTCCACTCATACTTGGGGCCGGGGTTGCCCAGCCCCACCACCAGCCATTCCACCGGACCGGCCTTCTTGAAAGAAAACATATGCCAACAATACCTCGCTTATTACGATACACAAAAGAATTCCGCCGTCTTCCGGCGGCGGAATCCATGGACCTGCCCGGGATCCCCCAGCCAGGCCTCGCAGCGTTTCCCCGCCCGCAGGCGGGGAAAGAAAATCCTATGCATTTTTCCACCGGCTCCGCCGGTGGAAAAATACTTCTCAGCCGCCAGTGTGCCCGCCAGGGCGCGCGCAGCGGCTGCAAGCCCCTAACAGGGAGAGCCCAGCGAAGCGGTTCCCAAATTCCTCACACGAAGAGCCGGGAAACCGAATCCTCGTGGTAGATAAAGCTGATGGCATCAGCCAGCATGGGGGCGGAGGAGAGGTACTTGATCTTGTCGCACTTGACCCCCTCCTTGGCGGGGATGGTGTCCAGGAAGAGGACTTCCTTGATGACGCTGTCCTCCAGCCGCTGGATGGCCGGGCCGGAGAGGACGCCGTGGGAGGCGCAGGCGTACACCTCGGTGGCGCCGCCGATCTCCACCAGGGCCTTGGCCGCCCCGCAGAGGGAGCCGGCGGTGTCCACCATGTCGTCCAGGAGGATCACCCGCTTGCCCCGGACGTCGCCGATGATGGAGGAGACCTCGGAGGAGTTGGGCTTGGGCCGGCGCTTGTCCACGATGGCCATGCTCATGCCCAGCTTCTGGGCGAAGGAGCGGGCCCGGGCCACAGAGCCCACGTCGGGGGAGACCACCATGGTGTGCTCCGTATCGTCCCCAAAGCGGGACTTGAAGTAGTCCACGAAGAGAGGGCTGCCCAGGAGGTTGTCCACCGGGATGTCGAAGAAGCCCTGGATCTGGGCGGCGTGGAGGTCCATGGTGAGCACCCGGTCGGCCCCGGCGGTGGTGAGCATGTTGGCCACCAGCTTGGCGGAGATGGG
>DXDK01000004.1 GCA_019115545.1 Candidatus Evtepia faecavium | reverse complement strand
ATAAAACCGCTCGCTGGGGCTCGCTCCATCTTTTGCGTCAGTGGAAAACGCCACGGTCTCTTTCTGGCTCCATGTGCACCAGACCAGATTTGGATACGCATTTTCGGTGAAAATATTTTTTGCTGGATATTGCTCTGTGGAAAAATCCAGTCTGAAAAAATCTCAAAAAAGAAAGTCTCCAAATCAGGGCACGTACATGGGTTACAGTCAAACCCACTGTCGTCCCGCCGCGCCGCTATCCCAAAAGATGGAGCGAGCGAGCAGCGAGCGGCTTTGAAAGCCGGGGTCCAGGGGCAAAGCCCCTGGTGTTCTTTCCTCCATTTCTCACATGAGAAATGGAGGCCGCCGGCAGGCATCCCCCCGGGGCGCTGCGCCCCGAGGCCGGTAAAAGCCTAGACCACCCGTAGGGTACGTAGTAACGGGGGCCGGGCCCCCGGCCCTACGTGGCAAGATTGAACCTGCGCCGGTCCCAACGGTACCGCGTACCGATACCGGCCGCCCCCGCCCCACGGGCGGGGCTTAAACCGTGATCTCCACGTCCCGGCCCTGGAGGGCCTGGGGATACTGCTCCAGCACCGGCTGGATGTGTTCCGCCAAAAACCGCTCCACCTGCTCCGGGCAGCAGCCGATGTAGTCCGCCGGGTCCAGGCGCTTCTGGATCTGCTCCCGGGTGAGGCCGAAGGCCGGGTCGGCGGCGATGCGCTCCAGCAGGTCGTTGTCCAGGCCCTCCTCCTTCACCCGGTGGCCGGCGGCCAGGGAGTGGGTGCGGATGCGCTCGTGGAGGGCCTGGCGGTCCCCGCCGGCCTTCACCGCGTCCATGAGGATGTTCTCCGTGGCCATGAAGGGCAGCTCCTCCTGGATGTGCCTGGCGATGACCTTCTCGTGGACCACCAGGCCGGCGGCCACGTTCTCGTAGAGGTTCAGGATGGCGTCCACCGCCAAGAAGGCCTCGGAGACGGCAATGCGCTTGTTGGCCGAGTCGTCCAGGGTCCGCTCGAACCACTGGATGGAGGCCGTCATGGCCGGGTTGAGGCTGTCGGCGATGACGTACCGGGCCAGGGCGCAGACGCGCTCGCAGCGCATGGGGTTGCGCTTGTAGGGCATGGCGGAGGAGCCCACCTGGTGGGCCTCAAAGGGCTCCTCGATCTCCTTCATGTGGCACAGCAGGCGCAGGTCGGTGGCGAACTTGTGGGCCGACTGGGCGATGCCGGACAGGGTGGCCAGGATGGCCGCGTCCACCTTCCGGCTGTAGGTCTGGCCGGTGACGGGCTGCACCTGGTCGGGGCCGAAGCCCATCTCCACGGCGATCTTCCTGTCCAGCTGGCGCACCTTCTCCTGATCCCCGGCGAAGAGCTCCAGGAAGCTGGCCTGGGTGCCGGTGGTGCCCTTGCAGCCCAGGAGCTTCAGGTGGTCCAGGCGGTACTCCACCTCCTCCAAGTCAGAGAGGAGTTCGTTCATCCATAAGGTGGCCCGCTTGCCCACGGTGACCATCTGGGCGGCCTGGTAGTGGGTGTAGCCCAGGGTGGGCAGGGCCTTGTACCGCTCGGCGAACCTGGCCAGGCTGGCCAGCACCCGGACCACCTTGTCCCGGATCAGCTGGAGGCCCTCCTTCATGAGGATCACGTCGGTGTTGTCCCCCACGTAGCAGCTGGTGGCCCCCAGGTGGATGATGGGCATGGCCTTGGGGCACACCGCCCCGTAGGCGTGGATGTGGGCCATGACGTCGTGGCGCAGCTCCTTCTCCTTCCGGGCGGCCAGGTCGTAGTCGATGTGGTCCCGCTCCCGCTCCATCTCGTCGATCTGGTCCTGGGTGATGGGCAGGCCCAGCTCCATCTCCGCCCGGGCCAGGGCGATCCACAGCCGGCGCCAGGTGGTGAACTTCTTGTCCGGGGAGAAGAGGTACAGCATCTCCCGGCTGGCGTACCGGGAGGCCAGGGGGCTCTCATAGGTGTCTTTCATAGCAGTCTAACCTCGATTCGTCGCAGGGGAAAACTTCCGCTTTTTACTGATTTTTACCGAGGATACTATAGCATAAAAGGGCCCCCGGCGCAAGGTGGGGGGATGGGGTGCCCTCGTGGGAAAATTCCCCCTTTACCTTTCCCTCCGCCTCGTGTATCATGAAGGGGAAAGGAGGTGCCCGCCATGATCCAAACCATTGCGGAGGCACGGTCCACCCTGGCGCCTGTGTTCGCCCGTTATGGGGTCTCCCGGGCCGTTCTGTTCGGTTCTCTGGCCAAGGGGACGGCCACCGCCAAAAGCGACCTGGACCTGCTGGTGGCCAGCAACCTTCGGGGGCTGCGCTTCGTGGACTTCATGGAGGCCGTCCGGCAGGCGGCGGGGCGGCCGGTAGATGTGCTGGACGTCTCCCACATCGAGGAAAACTCCGCCATCCAGCAGGAGATTCAGTCTACGGGGGTGACCATCTATGAGAAACCGGATCCTCATTGAGAAAATGGTCGGCTACACAGCCAAGATCCTGGCCTACTGCCATGGCCGCAGCTATGCGGACTTCTCCCGGGACACCATGTTGGTGGAGGCCTGCGTGTTCAACCTCAGCCAGCTGGGAGAGCTCTGCCGCCGGGTAGACGACGCCTTCACCGCGGCCCACCCCCAGATTCCCTGGCATGCCATATATGGGCTGCGCAACCGCATCGTCCACGACTACGAGGGCGTCAACCTCACCCTGGTCTGGGAGATCATCCAGGAGGATCTGCCCACCTTGCAAACGCAGCTGCAGCAGCTGCTGCGCTGACCTTCGCCGGCTCCGGCGCGGCTCGTTTCTTTGGGGGACGGGCCGCGCCGTTTCTGTTGCCTGGCGAAAGGCCCCGCTTCCCTCCCCGGCTTCGGTGTGGTATACTGGGCACAACCATCTTTCCCACCCAAGGAGGACCCGCCCATGGACACCACAACCATCCGCACCGCCACCCCGGCCGACCTGGCCGCCGTCACCGCCCTGGAGGCCGCCTGCTTCCCCCCGGCGGAGGCGGCGGGAGAGGCCGCCTTCCGGGCCCGGCTGGCCGCCTTTCCCGACTCCTTCTGGCTGCTGTTTCAGGGGCAGACCCTGGTGGCCATGGTCAACGGCATGGTCACCCAGCAGCCCGACCTCACCGACGAACTCTACGCCGACGCCGCCCTCCACGACCCCCAGGGGCCCTGGCAGATGATCTTCGGCGTGGCCACCCGGCCGGACTGCCAGCGCCAGGGCCACGCCGCAACCCTCCTCCGCCGGGCCATCCAGGACAGCCGGGCCCGGGGGAAACAGGGCCTGGTGCTCACCTGCAAGGACCGCCTGGTCCACTACTACGCCCAGTTCGGCTTTGTCAGCGAGGGGGTCTCCGTCTCCCAGCACGGGGGGGCGGAGTGGTACCAGATGCGCCTGCGGTTTTGACCCCCGCCCCGGCTGCCGGCGGCCTTCCAGTTGACGGGGCTGGCGTTTTCTGGTATAATCACTAATAACGTTAGCCTTTCGGGGAGTGTCACATGGTTATGATGGCAAATTACGAGTCCTTAGCCACGGAATTGCTCCAGGTCAACGAGGACCTGGCCCACATGCCCACCCGGCACCTGCTGACGCGGCTGAGCCAGGGGGAGCCCTTCGTGCTCAACTACCTGCTCCACCACCGCCAGGCCCATCCGGTGGACCTCAGCCGCCGCCTGGGGGTCAGCTCCGCCCGCATCGCCGCCCTCCTGGGCCGGCTGGAGGCCAAGGGCCTCATCCTCCGGGGGAGCGACCCGCTGAACAACCGCCAGGTGATCGTCACCCTCTCCCCCCAGGGGCTGGAGGCCATCCAGGCCTTCCGGGACCGGGTGCTCCGCGCCGCCGCCCAGATGCTCGCCGCCCTGGGGCCGGAGGACGCCCGGGAGTTTGTCCGCTTGCAGAAAAAACTCCTGACCCGGTAAAGCCCCTCCCCGGCTGACCGCTACTATCCCGAACATCGAGGTGAACCACATGACCGAAAACAATTCCGGCAGCGCCTCCCGCGCCCTGACCCCAGAACAGCTGGACAAGCTCTTCCACAGCCCGGCCCTGCGCCGGCTGTTTCAGGCAAACGCCTCCGATGAGTACGCCCTCATCTGGCTGCTCTCCAAACACACCCAGGACACCGGCAGCGAGAAGATCTATCTCAAGGACATGGTCCGGGAGCTGAACCTGCCTCTGCCGAAGGTCACCGCCATCGCCCGTTCCCTCCAGAGCAAGGGTCTGGTCCGCTGGACCCACGACGGCAACGGGGAGGAGGGGACCTATATCCTTCTGACCGAAACCGCCCTCACCTCCGTCCAGGCCCGCCGGCAGACCCTGCGCCGGTACCACCAGCAGGTCGTAGCCGCCTTTGGGGAGGAACGGTTCCTTCACCTGCTAGGGGAGATCGCCCAGCTGGAAGAAATCCTGCGGCAGGAAGCCGAGAAAGTGGGGGACGACCATGACCAGACGTAACGTGGAAACCTACGCCAACGACCAGCAGGTGCTCTGCCGGGAGAACGACTTCATCCCCGACTCCCTCTTCAAGGAGTACGGGGTCAACCGCGGCCTGCGGGACGTCAACGGCGTAGGGGTGCTCACCGGGCTGACCAACATCTCCAAGATCGTGGCCTTCCAGAACGTGGACGGCCAGCGGGTGCCCTGCGAGGGCCAGCTCTTCTACCGGGGGTACAACATCAAGAACCTCATCGGCGGCCTGGGCCCGGAGGAGTTCGGCTTTGAGAAGATCGCCTACCTCCTCCTCTTCGGGGACCTGCCCTCCCCGGAGCAGCTGGCGGAGTTCACCGGCATCCTCAGCGACTGCCGCACCCTGCCCACCAACTTCACCCGGGACGTGATCATGAAGGCCCCCTCCCGGGACATCATGAACTCCATGACCCGCAGCGTGCTCACCCTGGCCAGCTACGACGACAAGGTCAACGGGGATTTGGGCAACTCCATCCGCCAGTGCATCCGGCTGATCTCCGAGTTCCCCATGCTGGCGGTGTACGGCTACCACGCCTACAACCACTATGAGAACGACGACAGCATGTACATCCACCGCCCCGACCCCAACCTGTCCACGGCGGAGAATATCCTGCGCATGCTCCGCCACGACAAGTCCTACACCCAGCTGGAGGCCAAGGCCCTGGACATCGCCCTCATCCTCCACATGGAGCACGGGGGCGGCAACAACTCCACCTTCACCACCCGGGTGGTGACCTCCTCCGGGTCGGACACTTACTCCACCATGGCCGCCGCCCTGTGCTCCCTGAAGGGCCCCCGCCACGGCGGCGCCAACATCAAGGTCATCGAGATGATCCAGGACATCAAGTCCCACCTGCGGGACTGGACCGACCCGGAGGAGACCAGCGCCTACCTCCGCAAGCTGCTCAACAAGGAGGCCTTCGACCACAGCGGCCTGATCTATGGCATGGGCCACGCGGTGTACTCCATCTCCGACCCCAGAGAGCAGATCCTGCGCTCCTTCGTCAACCAGCTGGCCGAGGAGAAAGGCCGCCAGGATGACCTGGCCCTCTACCGCAACATCGAGGAGGAGGCCCCCAAGCTCATCTCCAAGAACCGCCCCATCTACAAGGGGGTCAGCGCCAACATCGACCTGTACAGCGGGTTCCTCTATGACCTGCTGGGCATCCCCATGGAGCTCTACACCCCCCTGTTCGCCATCGCCCGCATCGTGGGCTGGAGCGCCCACCGCATCGAGGAGCTGGTGTGCATGAACAAGATCATCCGCCCGGCTTACATGAGCGTGATGAAGGAGCGGGGGTAAGGCTTCCCCCCTCCCCCAGAACACAGCGAAAGCGGAGACCCGAGGTCCGGGTCTCCGCTTGTTTTCCTGCCAGGGCGCCTCACGGCTCCGCCGCCTTCTCCTTCCCCTGCTCCGGCAGCACCACAAAGCTGTTCTTCACCCACTTCCCGCTGCGGTAGTAGAAGAAGAGCACCGCGCTGCACATGATCCACCCCACGGGGTAGCCCAGAGCCACGGGGAGGAGGGTCCCCGCCAGGCGGTAGGTGAGGAAGAGGTAGATCTGCCGGAAGACCACGAAGGACCCCAGCATGATGAACATGGGCATCTTGGCGTCCCCCGCCCCCCGCAGGCCCCCGGCGTAGATCTGGTTGAAGTTGGCCAGCAGGTAGAAGGGGGAGATCAGCCGGATGAAGTACACGCCGTAGTCCAGCACCTCCGGCTCCTGGTTGAACAGGGCGCACATGGGCCGGGCAAAGAGCATCAGGGGGACCAGGATGATCAGGGTGATCACCGTGGCCATGGCCATGGCGGTGCGCATCCCCTGCCTGGCCCGGGTCCAGTTCCCCGCCCCCACGTTCTGCCCCACAAAGGTGGTGGCCGCCACAGAGAGGGTGGTCATGGGGAGGATGACGAAGGCGTCGATCTTCTGATAGGCC
The DNA here is from genome assembly GCA_019115545.1 of Candidatus Evtepia faecavium. Lineage (GTDB taxonomy): Bacteria > Bacillota > Clostridia > Oscillospirales > Oscillospiraceae > Evtepia > Evtepia faecavium. Next base: position 22,541 of record DXDK01000004.1, on the reverse strand, counting down.
GCCCAGCCGGCCATGCAGGCCGAGGCGAAGCGGTTGACATAGGACTGGACAAAGACGTTGGAGAAGGAGGTCACCGCCAGCTGCAGGGCGGAGGGGATGCCGATCCAGAACATGTTCCGCAGAATCCCCCGGTCCAGGCGCATCCCCTTCCAGACGATGCGGTAGCTCCCCTGGGTGCGGGTGAGGACCACCAGCACCAGCACCGCCGACAGGGCCTGAGAGAGGACGGTGGCGATGGCCGCCCCGGCGATGCCCCAGTGGAACACCGCCACAAAGAGCAGGTCCAGCCCGGTGTTCACCGCCGCGGAGAAGATGAGGAAGTACAGGGGCCGGCGGGAGTCCCCCACCGCCCGGAGGATCCCCGAGCCCAGGTTATAGAGCATCAGGCCCCCCACCCCGGCGAAGTAGATTTCCAGGTAGAGGGCGGCCTGCTGGAACACGTCCTCCGGGGTGGCCATCAGCCGGAGCATGAAGGGGACCATCAGCACCCCCACGATGGTGAAGGCCACGCAGAGGATCAGCACCAGCAGGAGGCTGGTCTGCACCGCCTGGCTCACCTTTTTGTCCTCCCGGGCGCCGTAGAACTGGGAGATCACCACCCCGATGCCGGTGGACAGGCCCAGGAACAGGCCGATGAGGGTGTTGATGATGGGGGTGGTGGTGCCCACCGCCGCCAGGGCGGCCCGGCCCACGAAGTTGCCCAGGACGATGCTGTCCACCGCGTTGTAGCACTGCTGGAAGAAGTTCCCCGCCAGCAGGGGCAGGGAGAACAGCATCAGCTGGCGGAAGATGTTCCCCTCCGTCATGGTCATATCCATCCGCTTGCTTCCGGACACCGCCATTCGCCTCCCGCAGAACGGGGGCGCCCCCCGGGCGCCCCTCGCGTTTTCTGGCCTCCATTATAGCACGGCGGAACAGAGTGTCAACCCGGGGGGGAGTCCCGGTATCCTGACAAAACCCCACAGCCAGTTTTCCCGCTGGCTGTGGGGTTTGAAACTCATGCCGCCGGTTTGCAGACCTTACACGCCGTGTATCCCGACGCCTTGGCCGCAGAAAGGGAGATGGGGTGGCAGCTCTTGCTCAGATACCGGCAGCCAGAGCGGTGGTACTTGCTCCCCGTGTCGGTGATGTACACCGTGCCCGACTGGTAATCCGACCCCCAATCAGGGGTGCTCTCCGACGCCGAACTCTGGGGCTTGGACACCGCGCCGGACGCTCCCCCGCCCCCGCCGGAGGTTCTGCTCTCCGCCTCTTCGGCGGCTGCCTTCTCTAGGGTCTTCTCCTTCCCCAGCTGATAGCCCTCATCATAGCCGGCGTCGTAGCCCTCGTCGTATCCTTGGTCATAGCCGGCGTCATGGCCCAGGTCATACCGTTCCCGGGACTGGGCCCGCAGTTCTTTGGCCGCCTCTGTCTCAGCCGCCCTTCGGCCGGCGGCCTCTCCGGCGGCAAAGGCCTCGTCGTATGCCGCCTGGACCTCCTCCTCGCTGAGGATCTGGTAGGAACACCCCGTCAGGCTGCCGGCCAGAACCACCGCCGCCAGCCCCGCCCAGACAAAGCCCAGGATCCGTTGTCTCATTCTCCTGCTCATGCTGTACTCCCTCCCTGATTTTGCCGGGCCATTGTACCACAGAGCAGGCTCATTTGCAACATTCCTCTCGTTTTCCCCCGTCCTTCCCCTGTTCTTTCCCCGCTTTTTTTGCTATAATAGACCCCAAACCAACCCCTCTGAGGTGATATGCCATGAAACAACTGGTCATCGGCGTCCTGGCCCACGTGGACGCGGGGAAGACCACCCTCTCCGAGGCCCTGCTGTACACCGCCGGGGCCATCCCCACCCTGGGGCGGGTGGACCACCGGGACGCCCACCTGGACACCCACGACCTGGAGCGGGCCCGGGGGATCACCATCTTCTCCAAACAGGCCCTGTTCCAGACGGAGGGGATGGCGGTGACCCTCCTGGACACCCCCGGCCACGTGGACTTCTCCACGGAGATGGAGCGCACCCTCCAGGTGTTGGACTACGCCATCCTGGTGATCTCCGCCGCCGACGGGGTCCAGGCCCACACCGAGACCCTCTGGCGGCTGCTCCGGCGCAGCCAGATCCCCACCTTCCTCTTCGTCACCAAGATGGACCTGCCCAACCCCGGCCGGGAGGCCCTGCTGGCCGAGCTGCAAAAGCACCTGGACGAGGGCTGCGTGGACTTCACCCAGCGGGACCAGGCCTGGGCCGAGGCGGTGGCCCTCCGGGAGGAGCGGCTGCTGGAGCAGTACCTGGACACCGGGGCCCTGTCCCCCCGGGACGTGTCCGGCCTCATCCGGCTGGGGAAGCTCACCCCGGTGTTCTTCGGGGCCGCCCTGCGCCTGGAGGGGGTGGAGGACTTCCTCCGCGGCCTGGAGGACTTCACCGAGGCCCCCGCCTACGGGGAGGACTTCGCCGCCCGGGTGTTCAAGATCGCCCGGGACAGCCAGGGCGCCCGCCTCACCTACGTAAAACTCACCGGGGGGACCCTCTCCGTCCGGGCCCCCCTCACCTACCGCCCCCTCCACGGGGAGGAGGCGGTGGAGGAAAAGGTCACCCAGCTGCGCCTGTACTCCGGGGCCCGGTTCCAGGGGGTGGAGCAGGTCTCCGCCGGGCAGGTGTGCGCCCTCACCGGCCTCACCCAGACCTATCCCGGCCAGGGCCTGGGGGCGGAACCCCCCGCCCCGCCTCCCCTGCTGGAGCCGGTGGTGACCTATCGCCTGGTGCTGCCGGAGGACTGCGACCCCAAGGTCCTCCTGCCCAAGCTCCGCCAGCTGGAGGAGGAGGACCCCCAGCTCCACCTGGTGTGGGACCAGGAGCACCAGGAGATCCACGCCCGCCTCATGGGCCAGGTGCAGATCGAGATTTTGAAAAGCCTCATCGACCAGCGCTTCGGGGTGGCCGTCCAGGTGGACCAGGGGCGCATCCTGTACAAGGAGACCATCGCCGCCCCGGTGGAGGGGGTGGGCCACTACGAGCCCCTGCGGCACTACGCCGAGGTCCACCTGCTCTTAGAGCCCCTCCCCCAGGGCTCCGGCCTGGCGCTGGCCACCCGGTGCAGCGAGGACGTGCTGGAGGGCCACTGGCAGCGGCTCATCCTCACCCACCTGGCCGAGCGCACCCACCGGGGGGTCCTCACCGGGGCCCCCATCACGGACCTGCGGATCACCCTCATGTCCGGCCGGGCCCACCCCAAGCACACCGAGGGGGGCGACTTCCGCCAGGCCACCTACCGGGCAGTGCGCCAGGGCCTCATGGGGGCCCAGAGCGTCCTGCTGGAGCCCTGGTACGAGTTTACCCTCACCCTCCCCGCCGACCAGCTGGGCCGGGCCATCAGCGACCTGCAGACCATGGGGGGCACCTTCGCCTCCCCGGAGAGCGACGGGGAATGGGCCACCCTCACCGGCACCGCCCCGGTGTCCGAGATGAAGGACTACCCCCTCACCGTGGCCGCCTACACCCGGGGCCGGGGGAAGTTCTCCTGCTCCCTCCACGGCTATGCCCCCTGCCACAACCAGAAGCAGGTGGTGGCCGAGGCCGCCTATGACCCGGAGCGGGATTTGGAAAACTCCCCCGACTCGGTGTTCTGCGCCCACGGGGGCGGCTTCACGGTGAAGTGGAACGAAGTGCCTCAGTACATGCACCTGGAGAGCTGCCTCACCCCGGACCGGAAGGCGGAGGACCCCGCCCCCGTCCCCCGGGTGTTCACCCGGAACCTGGACATCGACGAGAAGGAGCTGGAGGCCATCTTCCAGCGGACCTTCGGCCCCCAGCGGCGGCGGGAGTACCAGTTCCTGGCCCAGGAGCGCCGCCCGGCCCCGGAGGTCACCATCGCGCCCCCCAAGCAGCAGTACCTCATCGTGGACGGGTACAACATGATCTTCGCCTGGGAGGCGCTGAAGGACCTGGCCCGGGAGAACCTGGACGCCGCCCGCCAGCGGCTGATGGACATTTTGAGCAACTACGCCGGCTACAAGGGCTGCCGCCTGGTGCTGGTGTTTGACGCCTACAAGGTCAAGGGCAACCCCGGCGCCCAGGAGGACTACCACCACATCCACGTGGTCTACACCCGCCAGGACGAGACGGGGGATATGTTCATCGAAAAGCTCCTCCAGGAGATCGGCAAGAACTACGCCGTCCGGGTGGCCACCTCCGACGGGCTCATCCAGCTCTCCGCCCTCCGGGCGGGGGTGCTGCGCCTGTCCGCCCAGGAGCTGTGGCGGGAGGTGGAATGGGTGGGCCGCCAGATCGACCAGGCCGTGGCGGAGCTGAACCGCCGGGGGAACCTGTCCTCCCAGCCGGCGGGGCCGGGGACCAATGGACGGAATCGGTAGGCGGATTTCTCTCCCATCCGATGCCCCCCTGCCGGGGCCTTGGCGGCTGCGGCGCCCCCGTGTTTCCCGGCAGGGCACACGCCATCGGTTTCCCGCCAGCTTTTCCGCCCAGCGCAGGGTCAGCCCCATAGGGCTCCCCGCACTCCCCGTCCCATGGACTCGCCCGGGAGGGCACACCCCGCAGTCTGCCGCAACGCTCCATCCGACGGAACAGCCCTTCCGGGCCAGCCCCATAGGGCTCCCCCCAACGCCTCCGTCCCATGGACTCGCCCGGGAGGGCACACCCCGCAGTCTGCCACAACGCCCCATCCGACGGAGTAACCCGCCAGGTTCAGCCCCATAGGGCTCCCCCCAACGCCTCCGTCCAACGCCCCTCGCCCGGGAGGGCAGCGTCGCAGACTTCCGCCGGCCGCAGCCGGCGGAATAAACTCAAATCCATTTTTTGACCGGCTCCGCCGGCCAAAAAATTCTTCTCAGCCCGAGAGTGCCGGCTCCGCCGGCGCGGGTCGGGCTGCATCCCCAAATTTGGGATGGGCCACGGGCCAGGCAGACAGCCCGACACCCCCGCGTCACCGGCCTTCCGCACGAAGCCCAAACCTTCCAGGCCCATCCCAAATTTCTCCCCCTTGGAGGTGACCACTATGAACATCGCCCTCATCACCGGGGCCTCCAGCGGGCTGGGGCGGGAGTACGTCCGCCAGCTCAGCCGGGACCCCCAGGTCCAGGAGATCTGGGCCATCGCCCGGCGGAGGGACCGGTTAGAGGCTCTGTCTTCCATTGCCGCCTGCCCCGTCCGGGCCATCCCCCTGGACCTGGTCCGGCAGGAATCCCTGGACCAGCTCCGGGCCCTGCTGGCCCGGGAGAAGCCGGTGATCACCCGCCTGGTGTGCGCCGCGGGGTTTGGAAAGATGGGCCCCATCGCCGACACCGACCCCCAGGACCACCTGGCCATGATCGACCTCAACTGCCGGGCCGCCGTGGGGGTCACCGACCTGTGCCTGCCCTATCTCACCCGGGGCAGCCGGGTGCTGGAGATCTGCTCCACCGCCGCCTTCCAGCCCATCCCGGGGCTGGGGGTGTACGCCGCCACCAAGGCCTTCCTCCAGAGCTACACCAAGGCCCTCCACCACGAGCTGCTCCTCCGGGGGATCCACGTCACCGCCGTGTGCCCCTACTGGGTGAAGGACACGGAGTTCATCCCCATCGCCCGGGGGGAGGCAGGGGGCGAGTTCCGCCACGTCCCCCTGGCCTCCCGGAGCAAGTGGGTGGTGAAACTCTCCCTCCTGGCCAGCGCCTGGAACCTGTGGGTGGCCACCCCGGGGATCGTGTGCACCCTCCACCGCCTGGCGTCCAAGTTCATCCCCCACGCCCTGATGGTGCCGCTGATGGAGGTGTTCCGGCGGGTGTGAGTTTTCCACATGCCCGGCTTTTTCCCCGGCAAATCCCCGCCCCCTAAGGGATTTGCTTGATTAATTTACTTGTTTATTTACTTGATTTACTATACAGGGGCCAAATTTGGACCCACCCCGGTCCGAATCTGGACCCGGGGTGACCAAATCCGGACCGGGGTCAAATCCGGACCCGGGTGTGGATAACTGGATGTGGAAAACTCCCCCGCGCCCCGCCCGGGCGGGGATGTTTCCGGGGGGAGCCCTTTCCCCTGCTCCAGCCCCGGAAACGCCCCAGTTTTCCGGTTCCGGGCGCACCAAGAGCCCCCTCACCCTACCCCGGAACATGGGCCAAAGGTGTACAGAAACGTACACCTTTTGGAGAAAAAAGTTGCACAAAGTTTTGCAGATTTGGAGCCCGCCCTTTGGCGGGCTCCTTTTCCCTCCCCTTTCGACCCCAAAGGCACCCTTTCCCCCTCCAGGTCATAGGATGCAGTGTCCCCTGCCGGGCCTTCCGCCGGGGGGCGTAGTCCAGGCGGCCGCCGGAGCGCGGCCGTCCAAGGAGGAATGGTATGCTCGCAAGTCTCTCCGCCCTCCCCATCCCCCTCCAGGCCCTGGCGGCCACCTTGGTGACCTGGGCCCTCACGGCCCTGGGGGCCTGCGTGGTCTTCGTCCTGCGCCGGCCCAACCGGAACGTGATGGACGCCATGCTGGGCCTGGCCGGGGGCGTTATGGTGGCCGCCGCCTTCTGGTCCCTCCTCTCCCCCGCCATTGAGATGGCCGGGGAACTGGGCATGGTCCCCTGGGCCACGGCCCTGGCGGGGTTCATGGGGGGCGGATTCCTGCTGTTTTTCAGCGACCGGGTGTTCACTCACTGCCAGGCCCGGCGGGCCCAGCGCCAGCCGGCGGAGGGGAAGGCCGGCTGGAAGCGGTGCGCCATGCTGGTCTTTTCCATTACCCTGCACAACATCCCCGAGGGCATGGCCATCGGGGTGGCCTTCGGCTCCCTGGCCTACGGGCTGGACAGCTCCGCCCAGGCCGGGGCCTGGATGCTGGCCCTGGGCATCGGCCTGCAGAACCTCCCCGAGGGCATGGCGGTGAGCCTCCCCCTTCTCCGGGAGGGCTACCGGCCCCGGCAGGCCTTTTTCTACGGCCAGCTCAGCGGGGTGGTGGAACCCATGGCCGCGGTGCTGGGGGCCCTGCTGGTGCTGAAGGTCCAGGCCTGCCTCCCCTTCCTGCTGGCCTTTGCCGCCGGGGCTATGATCTATGTGGTGGTGGAGGAGCTCATCCCCGAGAGCCAGACCAACGCCAACAAAGATTGGATGGCCCTCTTTACATTGGTGGGGTTTTCTGTCATGATGGTACTGGACGTGGCCCTGGGATGACCCCGGCCCGTCACACGACCTACAGGAGGCATCACACCAATGAGCGTTCGACTCAACGAGAACAAGGAGATCGTGGCCCAGATCCGGGAGGGGCTCAAGCGCAAGGGCGGGCACTGTCCCTGCAAGCTGGAGGTCTCCCCCGCTACCAAGTGCGTCTGCCAGGAGTTCCGGGACCAGATCGCCGACCCCAACTTCGAGGGGTACTGCCACTGCCAGCTCTATTACAAATCCAAGGACTGAGGGCATAGCCCGCCCCGGCGGCGCATAGGATTCAGACAGTCACTACTCCTTGAGAGGCGGTCTGAACATGGAAGCTTGCAACAACCAGGTGCTCCTCCGGGGCACCGTCGCCGGGGAGGCGGCCCTCTCCCACGAGGCCCACGGCATCCCCTTCTACCGGGTTCCCCTGGCGGTGCCCCGCCTGTCCGGGCGGGAGGACCGGGTGAACCTCCTCTGCCCCCACGCCGGGCCGGAGGACCCCCTCCCCCCGCCGGGGGCCTATGTGGAGGTGTCCGGGGAGGTGCGCTCCTTCAACAACCGCAGCGGGGTGGGCAGCCGGCTGGTGATCACCGTCCTGGCCCGGGAGATCCGCCCGGGGCTGGGGGAGCCCTGCAACCGGGTCACCCTGTGGGGGGCCCTGTGCAAGCCCCCGGTCCTCCGCCGCACCCCCCTGGGGCGGGACATCTGCGACCTGCTGCTGGCGGTGGGGCGGCGGTACCGCCGGGCGGACTATCTCCCCTGCATCGCCTGGGGCGGGCTGGCCCTGCGGTGCGCCCGGCTGTCCACCGGGGACCCCCTGGGCCTGGAGGGGCGCCTCCAGAGCCGCACCTACCAGAAGACGGTGGAGGGGGTCACCCAGGAGCGCACCGCCTTTGAGATCTCCATCACCCGGGTGCTGGAGGAGGACGGGGCCCTCTGAGCCCCTGCCAGGGCAGCGAAAAGCGCCGGCTTTCTTTGCAAGAAAGCCGGCGCTTTTGGGTTTGTATTGTTACCTGGGGATCACACGAACAGCTTCTTGGACAGCACGATCTTCTGGATCTCGCTGGTGCCCTCATAGATCTGGGTGATCTTGGCGTCCCGCATCAGGCGCTCCACGTGGTACTCCTTCATGAAGCCGTTGCCGCCCAGCATCTGCACGGCGTCGGTGGTGACGTGCATGGCGGTCTCGGCGGCGATGAGCTTGGCCTTGGCGGCGGAGGCGGAGAAGGGCTTGTGGTCGTCCTTGTCGCAGGCGGCCTTGTAGACCATGTACTTGGCCATCTCGATCTCGTTGGCCAGGTCCACCATGCGGAAGGCCAGGTGCTGGTTCTTGTACAGGGGCTTCTTGAACTGCTCCCGCTGCATCAGGTACTTCCGGGCGATCTCAAAGGCGCCCTCGGCGATGCCCAGGGCCTGGGAGGCGATGCCGATGCGGCCGCCGTCCAGGGTCTTCATGGCCGCGGCGAAGCCCTTGCCGGGAGGGGTGATCATGTTGGCCACGGGGACGTGGACGTCGGTGAAGTGGAGCTCGCTGACCATGGCGCTGCGGATGCCCATGGTGTTGTGCCGGGCGCCGATGGTGAAGCCCGGGGTGTTCTTCTCCACCACGAAGGTGGCCATGCTCTTGGGGCCCAGCTCGTGGTCGGTGAGGGCGTAGACGCAGAAGTAGTCGGACAGGGGGCCGTTGGTGATGAAGCACTTGCTGCCGTTGATGATGTACTCATCCCCCTTGCGCTCGGCAAAGGTGAGCATGCCGCTGACGTCGGAACCGGCGGTGGGCTCGGTGAGGCCGAAGGAGCCCAGGTGGCCGCCTTGGAGCACGGGGGGCATGAAGCGCTTGAGCTGCTCATCGGTGGCCTCGGAGAAATACAGGCTGCCGCCGTACAGGGAGGTGGCCACGGAGAAGGACACGGACAGGGAGGGGTCCACCTTGGAGATCTCCTCCACCGCCAGGGCGTATTCCATGTAACCCAGGCCCTGGCCGCCGTATTCCTTGGCATAGGGCAGGCCGATGAAGCCCATCTCGCACAGGTCCTTGTAGAGGTTTACGTCATACTCCCGGGTCTCGTCCCGCTCCAGGACTTTGGGGGCGACCTTTTTCTCGGTGAATTCCCGGGCCATTTTCTGGATGGAAAGCTGCTGTTCGTTCAGTTCGAAGTTCATAACGGTTTTGTCTCCTTTTTCCTTGGTAAAAAACCAACTGACTTGCTTGACAGAAAGCGCCTGTCACAGGAGGGATGTCGCGCTCGACAACCGTTTCCGGCCAAGAACAAATTGTACAGCTACACCTTACCACAAAGAACCTCAAAAAGCAACGGCGAATCCCTGGTTTTTTGGTGAAGAAGCCATATTTTTTTCTGTTTCGCTTTTTGAAAAATTTCATCTTTGGGGCTGTCCGTGGACGGGCCGCCGCCGGCCGAAGGCAAGGGAGGGCACCCGAAGGCGCCCTCCCTTGCCGTTTCCTGGAACCGTTCTTCCACGCTGCCGTTCCCCCCATGCATCCCCCGCGCCAAATGCGGTACACTACCCCCAGAACCACAGAAAAGGGGGAACGCACATGCCATCCATCCAAGCCCACCACCTCGCCGCCTTCCGGCGGCACCTGCAGGGCCGGGAGCGCCGGCCGGCCACGGTGGAAAAATACTGCCGGGAGGTCCGCGCCTTTGCCCGGGGAATGAAACCGGGCCAGGTCGTGACCAAGGAACTGGTCCTGGCCTGGAAAGCGAACCAAGCCCGCCACCCCGACGCCGAGCACCTGCTGGACGACATGATCACCTGGCCCGACAACCTGGAGACCGCCTGGTACTACGAGCAGGTCCAGGAGGCCACCAACTCCCACACGTACACCATGCACACCGACGCGGAGAAGAACCCCTACGAGATCTGGAGCGAGCTTCTCCCCGTCCGTGACTGGGCCCAGCTGGAGAAGGAGTGGTCCGACGCCCACTCCGGCCAGACCGGCGGCGAAGTGGTGTAACACCCCTTCCCGCACACGTTCCTATCCACCCATCAGCAAGAGAGGCGGAGCCTGTTGGCTCCGCCTCTCTTTTCTCGTTGTGGATTGGATTGGTCCCGGGCATCAGCCCAGGCGGCAGAGGGCTCCGGTGGCGTCGTCCCGGAGTTTGAACCGGGGGAGGCGCTCCAGGTCCGGGTCGGCCCCCTGGCGGGCCCAGAGGGCGTCGGCCAGGGCGGGCATGCCCTGTTCCAGGGCCCGGCGGTGGAGGTCGGCCACATCCGCCGCCAGGCCGAAGCCCACGCACTGGGCCAGCCCGTCGGTGCACAGGAAGAGGGAGCGGCACTGGTCCAGGAGCAGGTGGAGGCCAACGCCCAGCTCAACCGAAAGGTCGTTCTCCTAGACGCCGCCGGGCAGGAAGCCCAGTCGCTGCTGGCGCAAAGCAACCGATAAGCCCCCAGGACAAAGGAAAAGGGAGAGAGCCCGAAGGCTCTCTCCCTTTTCAGTTTGGGGGAAATGATGGATTTTACTCCGCCACGGTCTGGCAGAAGCGCATCAAAATCGTAGCAATCTGGGCCCGGGTGGCGTTGCCCTGGGGCCGGAGGGTGTCGTCCTCGAAGCCCTGGAGGAGGCCTTCGGCCACCGCCCAGGAGAGGGCCTGGGTGGCGTAAGACTGGATGTCTCCCGCATCCGGGAAGCCGGACAGGTCGGCGGAGGCCGAAACGTCGTAGCCCTTGGCCTCGGCGTAGCGGTAGAGAATGGTCGCCAGCTGTTCCCGGGTGATGTTGTTCCCGGGGGCGAACTGGGTTTCGCTGATGCCGTTGACGATGCCGTTGGCCGCCGCCCAGGTGACGGCGTCGGTGTACCAGGTGTCGACCTCCACGTCGGTGAAGCCGCTCTCACCGGTGACGGTAGGCTCGCCTTCCAGGCGGTAGAGGATCGTCACCAGCTGGGCTCTCGTGGTGGGGTTGTTGGGGGCGAAGAGGTTGTCGCCCACGCCGCCCATGAGGCCGTTGTCGTAGACGTACTGGACAGCGTCGTGGAACCAGTCGGTTTCACTGACATCCGTGAAAGGCAACGGCTCGGTCTGAACCTCCACAAAGGTCACGTTCACGCTCACCTGGCCGTTGGGCATGGTGAAGGTGTAGGTGCCGTCGGCTTGCTCCGTGACCTCCACCGCGTCCCCGAAGCGGTCGGTGACGGTGACGTCGACAACCTCATACCCTGCGTCGGGGGCGGGGGTCAGGGTGACCGTCTCCCCCGCCTTGGCGGCGGCGGGGTCCTTGGTGACGGTGCCGCCTTCGGTGGCGGTCACGTCAATGCGGTAGTTGGGGTTGGCGGGGGGCGGGGTGTAGGGCCACTCCACCGAGTTGCCGGTCACGGTGCCGCTGCCGGCCAGGCCGCCCCCCGGCCGGATGGTTAGGGCCCCTTGATTGTCAATGGTACCGTCGTTGGTGATGGTGCCGCTGTTGGTCAGGGTCGTGCCATCGGGGATGGTCAGCGTGGCCCCCTGGGGGATGGTCAGGCTCTCGTCCGCACCAACGGTCAAATCTTCCTGCAAGGTCACATCGCCGTACATGGTGCCCTCGCCGTTCTCAAAGATGATGCCGTTTTGTTTATCGATTGAATCGCCGCTGATCGGCTCGCCGTCAACACCCTCCTCGCCAGTCATATTGGCCCGGACAACAGAGTTGCCGTTGATGGTGACCTCAGCGGATTTGTCAGTGTCGGTAGTTTCCGCGAGGATGCCATAGCTGCCCGTACCGGCGGTGCCGCCGGTGGTTGTAACGGTGGCATCTTCGATGGTGACCTTAACGTCGGCTTTTGTATTCGTTGCGGAAATCCCGCTGCTGTCGCCGGTGGTGGCAGTGCCGCCGGTGGCTGTAACGGTGGCGTTCTTGATGGAGACCGTGACGACATTGTAACTCGTCGTATCGCCCGCGCAAATACCGAAGCTGTTACCGACCTCAGTATCTCCGCCTGTGCCTGTAACGGTGCCGCCAGAGATTTTAACTTCGCCCATTCCGTTAATGCCAGCACTGTATTGGCTATTCGTCCCTGCAAGGGGGCCTCCCTCGCCCACCACGGTGCCGCCCTCGATTGTAAGTATGTCATTGCAGGCAATGCCCCAGCTCATTTCTCCTGTGCCGCTAATGCCTGTGACATCGCCGTCGGAGATGGTCACGTTTTTAAAGGAAAAAATACCGATACTCGCTTTATTAGTACCGGTTCCTACAACATCACCAGCCACGGCGATAACGGTGCCATCAGTGATGGTGAGAAAGCCTTCGATTTTAATGCCGCAGCTATACCACCCTCTCCCGACAGCATTCCCAGCCCTGGCAGTAACGGTACCGCCGTTAATCGTAACACTGCTGCTTGCAGCAGAGGCGTTAGTTTGACTTTCGGCAAAAATGGCGCAGCTGTCCCCCTTAGCTTCTCCGCTCGTGGCGGTAACGGTGCCGCCGTTGACAGTGATAGAGGTTGATATGTTAGCGGTGTTAATGCCATAACTGCTCTCGACAGCATCACCAGCCGTGGCGGTAACGTCGCCGCCGTTGATAGTGACAGAGTTAAGGGTGTAAATGCCGACACTATTCCCGCCAGCTTTTCCGCTTGTGGCGTTCACTGTGCCATTCTCGATAGTGACAGTACCAACGGCGTCAATACCGTAACTGGCCGCGGACGCGGACTCGCCCGTGGCAATAACGGTGCCGTCCTCGATGGTGACAGAGTTAGAGGTGTAAATGCCTATACTGTTCCCGCCAGCTTCCCCGCTCGTGGCGGTAACGCTGCCGTCGTTGATGGTGACAGCGCCACCGGCGCAAATGCCGTAACTGGCCGCGGACGCGGACTCGCCCGTGGCGGTAACAGTACCGCTGTCAATGGTGATGGTGCCGTTGGCGTAAATGCCGCAGCTGTTACTATTTGTGGTATCTGTGGTAGGGCCACCAAATACTGTCAAAGAGGCGTTTTCCTCGCCGCTGATGGTGAGGCTGCCGCCGCTCAGATTGATGCCGCAGCTGGCAGCGCTCCCGCCGCCCAGCGCGTCCACGGTGTTTTGGCCCACCAGCGCAAGGGCCAAATCGCCGGAGGCACGGTAAATGGCGATTTTTTCGTTGCTTTTTTTGGTATATTCCTTTGCTTCTTTGATGGTGGCGTTTCTAAGGGTCAGGGTGGCGCCGTCCCACATGACGTTGTAGTTGTCGGCGGTTGCGCCATCTGTTATGACTTTGCCATTCTCGTCCGTCTTGGCGTAGGCGGGGATGTCCGCGCTGCCAGACAGTTCCACGCCGCCCACATAGACAGTACTATCTCCATTCGCCGCCAGGGCCGTCCCCGGCAGCAGCCCCAGGCACAGCGCCAGGGCCATGCACAGGCTGAACAGTCGCTTTCTCATGGTGGTCTCTCCTCTCTTTCTCGCGGGGTGACGTGTCCTGTGTTCCATGGTCTCCGCCTCCTTTGTCTGGTCTGGCCGCCCCGGCGCCGGAGCCCGCCTCTGCATGGGTCCCCATGCAGAGAAAGGGCCATGGCCCTTTGGTCCGGCACCGCCGGTTTGGCCGATGGTTCCTAATTTTATCATACCATAGAGCGCCCACCCTGACATCACCCGTTTGACCCCCTAAAACGGGTAATGCCCGCGGGGTTTCCCGCGGGCATTTCCCGGCTGCAGAGGGTCTATTGCAGCATATATTTCTTCAGATCCTTGCGGTTGGTCACCCCCAATTTTTCCATGGCTTCGGAGAGGTGGCTCTTCACCGTGTTCAGGGAGACGCCCATGTGGTCGGCGATCTCCTGGTTGGTCCAGCCCCGGGCGGCCAGCATGGAGGCGGCAAACTCGGTGGTGGTGAGGTCGTCGGCCACGTCGTGGCCTGTCTCTGAGTTGTGGACTTTCCGCCAGCCGGCGGAGAAGCGGTAGGTGATGTCGATGATCCGCTTGAAGTCCTCCGGCCACTGGGGTTTGAGGACGGCCTCCAGCATGCCCCCCAGCAGGCCGTGGTGCTCCCCCAGGGCCTCGATGAGGTCGTCCGGCCGGGCCAGGGCCCAGGCGGCCAGGAGATGCTCCTTGGCCTTGCCGGTCTGCTTCAGGCTCATGTAGTCCATCACCGCCACCAGGTGGAGGTAGATGGCGGGGATGGGGTAGCCCTCCGCGCCCATGGCCAGGGCCCCCTCCACCAGGCCGACGCTGGGGCCGTAGTCCCCCTGGAGGTAGCGGTAGTGGGCGGAGATGTACAGGGCAAAGGCCCGCAGCCCCGGGGGCAGCAGGGGGAGAAACCCTTGCATTTCCGGCACGCCCTTGGGCAGGGGGAGGTGGAGGAGCACCGCCCCGGCGGCGGCGAGGAAGGCGGCGGCGGCCCGGAAGGCCGGGGCCTTCTCCCCCGCGGCGGTGAGGGAGGCGTTGAGCTCCCCCAGGGCGAACCGGGTCCGCTGGATGCGCCCCAGGGGGAGGTTGGCGTAGGCGTAGATCAGGCAGGCCGACAGCCGGGCGGCCATGTCCTCGCTGGTGAGGTAGGCCTCCGCCGCCCGGGCTGCCTCCTCCGGCCGGCCGGTGAAGTAGTGGTACTCCGCCAGGGCAATGTCCCGCCGGGGGCCGGGGGGCATGGCCTCCACCGCCTGGCGGCACTGGCCTGGGGGGAAGGGGGTGTTCATCAGGGGCATGAGGTTGGCCTGGTCCAGCAGTCCGCCCAGGGCGGACGGTAGCTGCTCCGCCGCCGGAGGGCGGGCGGCGCGTTCCGGATTGGCCGCCCCGGCGGGTATGGCCCAGGCGCCGCCAAACTTCCGGGCCCCGGGGATGCGGCCGTCGATGCACAGCTTCTGCACTTTCCGGGGGGAGAGGTTCCATTCTTCTGCAGCTTCCCGCACGGTTCGGTAGTCCATGGGCAGCCCTCCTAGGTGAGATTTCGCTGCCTATATTATAGGCGCAACGGCGCACGGTTGCAAGGAAATGTCTCCCTTTTCTGGAAGGGCGCTGGCGACCGGCTTGCCAAATCCAGGCGGGGGGACTATAATGAAGGGGTATATCCTGCCGTTTTTTCTGCTTTTACGATGTCTGGCGGGATTCTGTTTCCTTTGTTGCCGGCAGCCGCATCCGCCCTGCCGGCGCCGGGAGGAGGATGTCCATGAACGACGTATTGCGGCAAGAGAAGAAGTTCGCCATCAATCTCACCGACGGGGCCATCCTGCGGCAGCGGCTGGGGTCCGTGATGCACCGGGACGCCCACAACGGCGCCCAGGGTTATGTCATCCGCTCCCTGTATTTCGACACCCCGGACGACCAGGACTTCTCCGACAAGATCGACGGCCTGGAGCTGCGGCGGAAGATCCGCCTGCGGACCTACAGCCCCCAGTCCAGCTTCGCCATGCTGGAGATGAAGCAGAAGCAGGGCCCCTACCAGCGCAAGCGCTCCCTGCGCATCGCCCGGGAGGACGCCCAGCGCCTCTGCCTAGGGGACTACGAGCCGCTGCACGGCTACGACGACCCCTTCGCCGCCGAGTGCTACGGCCTGATGCACTGCCGGTGCTACCGGCCCAAGGCGGTGATCGAGTACCGCCGCCAGGCCTTCGTGGCCCGGGAAAACCACATCCGCATCACCCTGGACAGCCAGCTCACCGCCACGGAGACCAGCTTCCAGCTCTTCTCCCCCCGGCTGCCCCTCTACCCGGTGATGGACCCCTTCCACATGGTGCTGGAGGTGAAGTACAACGGCTTCCTGCTCAGCTACATCAAGGACCTGCTGGACCTGGTGGAGCGCTCGGAGCTGTCGGTGAGCAAATACTGCCTGGGTCGGGGAGTATCCCTGAACATCCAGGCCTGAGAAACGAGGAAAAGGAGTACACGCTGCCATGAGAGAGTACCTGTACCAACTGCTGGAGACCAGCGGCGGGGAGTTCACCGCCGAGACCATCGTGCTGCGCATCGCCGTCTCGGTGGTGATCGCGGCCGTTCTGTTCCTGTCCTATCGCCTGTCCCACAGCGGGAGCGTCTACAGCGCCAAGTTCAACGTCTCCCTGGTGTCCCTGGCGGTGATCACCACCACGGTGATGATCGTCATCGGCAACAACATCGCCCTCTCCCTGGGCATGGTGGGCGCCCTGTCCATCGTCCGCTTCCGCACGGCCATCAAGGACTCCCGGGACACCGTCTACATCTTCTGGGCCATCGTCATCGGCATCTGCTGCGGGTCGGGGGACTATATCACCGCCGCGGTGGGCAGCGCCTTCGTCTTTCTGGTGCTGCTGGTGCTGGGGCGCATCCGCAACGACAACCGGGCCCTGCTGATCCTCCGGGCCGCCCGGGCCAGTGAGGAGCAGGTGGAGGCCCTCATCTTCCAGTACTACGACCGCAAGGCCATCCTCCGGGCCAAGAACACCACGGAGGAGAGCACGGAGTACATCTATGAGCTCAACGGCAAGTACCTCCGGGACCCCGCGGGGGAGCGCGCCACCGGCAAGACCATCACCGAGGCGGTGTATGAGATCGGCGGCGTGGAGTACTTTAACCTGGTGATGCAGAACGACGAGATCAGCGGCTGAGGCAAACGGCCAGAAAGGAGGGCGCCATGAAGTACAAAGTATTCGGCCTCGCCATGGCGGCGGTGATGCTGGTGTGCGCCCTGTCGGCCACCGCCTTTGAGGCCAGGGAGGGGCCGTATCGGGTGCATCAGCACCAGACCGCCCGGGGCCCCGACGCTGGCTGCGACTGCAGCGGGACGGAGCTGTGCACCCACTTGCCCCTGGTGGTGATTGACACCGGCGGGGCGGAGATTCCGGGGATGCCTGTCAAGCAGGAGGACGGAACGGAAACCTTCACCACAACGGACACCGGGGAGGCGATGCTGTCCGCTCGGATCGCCGTCATGGACGATGCCACCCACAACCACCACCCTTCCGACGAACCGGACTTAGAGACCGACACTTTGATCCGGGTGCGGGGCAACTCCTCCCGGCATTTTGACAAAAAGAGCTATCTGCTTCGCTTCACCGACGAGGACGGCAAATACAAGGACCACGAGGTCATGGGGATGGACGCCCACTATGAGTGGGCCCTTTATGGCCCCTACCTGGACAAGACCCTCATCCGCAACTATATGTGGTACAACATCGCCGGCGAGATGATGAGCTACGCCCCCAACGTGCGCTTCTGCGAGGTCATCCTCAACGGGGAGTATCAGGGGCTCTATGTCATGGTGGAGACCATCACCAACGGGGAGGACTGCCGGGTGAAGGTCTCCGAGCCGGTGGACAACACCCCGGAAACCGGGTATGTGCTGCGGTTGGATCGGGGGAGCTCCAACAACCTGAAAAACTTATATAATTTTTCCTACTATACCTACCGGATCGGAACATTCAGCAATCCTATCGTGAACATCGTATATCCCAAAAGCGGTGCGCTGACGGAAGAGATGGCCGATGCCATCGAACAGGAGCTTTCCGATTTTGAAAAGACGTTGTATTCTTACGACTATGACTCAGAGGTCTACGGGTACAAAACATGGATAGACACCCTATCCTTTATAGACTATTTCATCATCAACGAATTCACTTGCAACTACGACGCCGGCACGCTTTCTACGTACCTTTACAAAGACATCGGCGGGAAATACAAGATGTGCATCTGGGACTTCAACTCCGCCTGTGACAACTACGAGCTGTCTACTACGTTGCCGCATCATTTTGAACTGCAAAACACCGTTTGGTTCTACATGCTGACCAAAGACGAGGAATTTGTCGAGCAGATCATCAACCGCTACCACAGCCTCCGGGAGAGTTGGCTGAGCGACGCCTATCTGCAGGAATACATCGATGAGGTCATCGACTTCCTCGGGCCCGCCATCCAGCGGAACTTCCAAGTGTGGGGGTACACGTTTGAGGAATACCTCCCTCTGGATCCTGAGGAACGAAACCCCGACACCTACGAAGACGCCGTACAGCAGATGAAGGACTTCATAACGGAACGCGGGGAATGGATGGATGAACACATTGACATTCTCCAGCAGTACAGCCATCTCTCCAAAAACAAGAAGTTCAACCATTAAGTCATTGACAGAAAGGGGCGCAGGATGAAAAAGTTTATCGCGATTGCCTGCGCTGTGGTGCTGGCGATCTTCGCCGTTTACTATGCCTACTATCACATGGGGATGTACATTGACACCGACCCCGATGCCCCTGTGACCACCTTCATGAAGACCGATTCGGATACCATCTACATGGAGCGGGACGGGGAATATGAACCCTTTGAGATCCGCGGGGTCAATATGGGTGTGGGCATCCCTGGGGAGTGGGCCACCGACTACGCCATTGACAAAGAGACCTACCTGCGCTGGTTCGCTGAAATCCAGGCACTGGGGGCCAACACGGTACGGGTGTACACCATCCTGCAGGATGATTTCTACAACGCCTTCTATGAGTACAACGCCCAGCGGGAGGCGGCGGGGGAAGAGCCTCTGTGGCTGATCCACGGCGTATGGGTCAACGACTATGTGCAAAACTCCCACCGGGACGCCTATGACGACGATTTCCTCCAGACCCTTCTGGAAGACTCCCGCACCGTTGTCGATATCGTTCACGGGGAAAAAATCCTTAGCCTGGGCCGCGGGTTGGGGTCCGGGAGTTATCGGCATGACGTCTCTCCCTGGCTCATCGCCTACATTCTGGGGGTGGAATGGGAAGACGTAACGGTGGCTTACACCAACGAGACCTACCCCGAGCGAAACCAGTACGCCGGCACCTATATGTACACCACAGCGGACGCCTCCCCCTTTGAGGCCATGCTGGCACAGGTCGGGGACAACATCATCGAGTACGAAAGCACCCGCTACAAGCAGCAGCGGCTCATCGCGTTTTCCAACTGGCCCACCACCGACCCCTTCCTTTACCCTGCTGAGATCACCAATTTCTTTATGAAGTGCGGCCAGGTGGATGTGGAGCACATCAAAACCACGGAGGCATTCCTCTCCGGGCAATTCGCCTCCTATCATGTGTATTCCTACTATCCCGACTATCTGAACTATGTATTGAATCCCGTGGAGCTGGAGCTCTCCGATTCCTCCGGCTCGGAGGAAAACCTCGGGTTTTCCCTTGTGGAGGGTTCCTCCGGTGTCCCCATCGAGGAGGTCTTGACGGGAAATGAGACGGAGGATTACTACGACCAGGACGGCCGCGTCAACACTTACTATGCCTACCTGAAAATGCTCAACGAGTACCACACCATCCCCGTGGTCATCTCCGAGTACGGCGTGTCCACCGGCCGGGGCATGGCCCAGCGGGATACCAATACGGGCCGCAACCAGGGCCACATGACGGAGCAGGAACAGGGCCAGGCCATCATCGACTGCTATGAGGACATCATGGCCGCCGGCAGTGCCGGCAGCTGCGTGTTCACCTGGCAGGATGAGTGGTTCAAGCGCACCTGGAACACCATGGCCAATGTGGATCTGGACAACACCCCCTATTGGAGCGACTACCAGACCAACGAGCAGTACTTCGGCCTGCTCACCTTCGACCCTGGGGAGGAGGTGAGCGTGTGCTACGTGGACGGGGACCCCTCCGAGTGGACAGCGGAAGACGTGGTGCTGGAGACGGACCAGGGCACCCTGTCCATGAAGTACGACGAGAAATTCATTTACTTTTACGCCCAGGGCTTTGACCCGGAGGCGGAGACCCTTTACGTCCCCATTGACACCACCCCCAAGACAGGGAGCACCTACTGCGAGAACTACGACCTGACCTTTGCACGGCCTTGTGATTTTGTCATCCGCATCGACGGCACAGAGAACAGCCGGGTGGTGGTGCAGAAGCGATATGAGGTCCTACGGGCAATGTTTATGCACGAGACAGAGGACGAGGATGCCTATCTGGATGTTCCTGACCCAGACACGCCGGAGTTCCAGTACATCGACTTAATGCTGCAGACGGCTACCCCTCTGATCACCGGCCAATGGGAAGCCAGCGCCGAGGTCTACGAAACCGGCGCGCTCCGCTACGGCAACGCCAACCCGACCTCTGCCGACTTCGACTCCCTGGCCGACTACATGTTCACCGACAACGGCGTGGAGATCCGCATCCCCTGGCAGCTGCTGAACTTCTCCAATCCCTCGGAGATGATGATCCACGACGACTACTACGAGCACTACGGCGTGGAGAACCTCCCCATCGAGGAGATGTTCGTGGGCCTGGCCCTGGGGGAGACGGAGGAGGAGATCCCCCTGGCCAGCTTCCCCTTAGAGGGCTGGGGCAAGCATGTGACCTACCACGAGCGCCTGAAGGAATCCTACTACATCCTGCAAGACTACTGGGCCCAGCTGGACCGCTGAGCCCGGAAAGGAGGTGTGCCCCCGTGGGCCCGGAATTTCTGCTATACGGCTACGGCCTGGTGTGCCTGAGCATGCTGGCCTTCAACCTGATCTACAGCCTGCACCTGCGCAGCGACGAGCGCCGGCTGCAGCGGCGGGCCGCCGCCCTGGCCGACCAGGTGGAGCAGCAGGTACGGGAGCTCCGGGTTGCCGGCCTTGGCCCCCAGGGCCAAGCCCGGCAGGCCAGGGACCTGACCTGGATGCGCCGCCGCCTGGCCCGGGTGAACTACCTGCTGGCCTTTGACCGCTTCCTGGACACCCGGGAGGACGACCCCGCCCTGGCGGCCTATCTGCAAGAACTCCAGCCGGTGCTGCTGGAGCTGGCCGCGGTGTACCGGAAACGGGAGGACACCCAGGCCGCCTACTACTGCCACTTTCTCTCTCGGCGCTGGCACCGGTTTCACCTGGCGCCGGGGCAGATCCAGAAGGTGATCCTCTCCTACCTGGAGAAGAACAGCCTGTACTGCCGGATCAACGCCCTGAAGGCCCTGTGCGTCTTCGGCGAGCCCGAGACCCTGGTGCGGGCCCTGCTGGAGCTGGGGAGGGCGGAGAGCACCCCCCTCCACGAAAAGGTCATCACCGAGGCCCTGCTCACCTACCCCGGGGATTCCAGGGCGCTGATCGACCGGCTGTGGGACCGGTTTGACCGCTTCCCCCTGGCCATCCAGCGGGCGGTGCTGGACTACATCCGCTTTGCCAGCGGGGAGGACCCCCAGCCCATGGAAGGGATCCTCCGGGACCCCCACCGGAACCAGGAGCTGCGCTTTGCCGCCATCCGCTACTTTGGCAAGTACCCCAACGCCGGTGTGGAGGACATCCTCCTGGACTTCCTCCGGGACCCGGACCCCCTGCACTGGGAATACGCCGCCATCAGCGCCTCCGCCCTGGCCGGCTACCCCGGGCAGGCGGTGGTGGAGGCCCTCCTCCAGGCCTGCGGCAACCCCAACTGGTATGTGCGCTACAACGCCTCCGCCAGCCTGGAGGCCCACGGCCTGCCCCTGGAGCAGCTGCTCCCTGTCCTGAAAGGCAGCGACCGCTACGCCCGGGAGATCCTCAGTTATCGCCTGAAAACCAAACAGATGTGGACCCCCGCGGAGGATTCCGGAGAGAAGGTGACGGCAAAGGTATGAGAGATTTCATCCAGTTTTTCCTGCTGTGCGTGGAATACTTTTTTATCCTGTACATGATTGGCTACTCCAGCTTCCTGTTCCTGTCCGTCACGGTGGGGTCCTCGGACCTCTACGCCGCCAAGCGGCGGAATCTGCTGAAAAACGAGCTGGCCAACGACTACTACGTCCCCGTCTCCATCCTGGTGCCGGCCCACAACGAGGAGGTGACCATCGAGGCCACCGTCCGCTCCCTGCTGACCCTGGACTACCGGCTGTATGAGATCGTGGTGGTGGACGACGGCTCCACCGACGACACCGCCCAGGTCCTGCAAAACGCCTTCCACATGGTGCAGGTGGACCGGCCCATCCACCGGCGGGTCCGCTGCCGCCCGGCGGTGGCGGTCTATGAGACCCAGACGGAGAAGGTCCCCATCGTCCTGGTCCGGAAGGAGAACGGCGGAAAGGCGGACGCCCTGAACATGGGCATCAACGTGGCCCGCTACCCCTACTTCCTCTGCCTGGACGCCGACTCCGTCCTCCAGTACGACTCCCTGGAAAAGATCGTCCGCCCGGTGCTGGAGGACCCCAACGTGGTGGCGGTGGGAGGCACGGTGCGCCCCTGCAACGGCGCGGAGATCGAGAACGGCCGGGTGGTGCGCTACCGGATGCCCCGGAAGCTGCTGCCCTGTATGCAGGTGCTGGAGTATGACCGGTCCTTCCTGGCCTCCCGCATCCTCTTTGACCGGTTCAACGGGAACATCATCATCTCCGGGGCCTTTGGCCTGTTCCTGAAGAGCGTGGTCATCGACGCCGGGGGGTATGACAACACCACCATGGGGGAGGACATGGAGCTGGTGGTGAAGCTCCACGTCTACTGCCGGGAGACCAACCGCCCCTACCGCATCCGCTACGTCACCGACGCCGTGTGCTGGACCCAGGTGCCGGAGCACATGGGCGACCTGTGCAAGCAGCGGCGGCGGTGGCACATCGGCCTGTTCCAGAGCATGATGAAGTACCGGAAC